>JAJQDJ010000084.1 GCA_021202205.1 Erysipelotrichaceae bacterium | reverse complement strand
TCTATAAAAATTAAATTTTTTTCATCTTAATTCCACTTTCTGTTTGCAATTCGGGTCTTTATAATATTCTTTTTTTATATCAGTAAATTGAGGGCAATAATCAATACTGTTACATTCCTGCATCCTTCTCAGTTCACGTGGAATAAATGCTCTTATTTCTTCAGCATTGTAGCCTACTTGAAAACGTCTTTCATCAATAATTATCGGACGTTTTAATATAGAAGGATTTTCTTGGATAAAATGTATCAGTTCATTGACTGACATATCATCAATATTAACTTTATTTTCTTTAATAATTTTCGATCTTTTAGAAATAATATCATCTGTACCATTTTCACTACGTTCTAGTAGTTCTCGCAGTTCACCTTCTCTTAATAGTGTTGAAAAAATATTTTTTTCAACATAAGGGATTTGATGCTCTTTGAGCCAGGCTTTGACTTTTCTACAAGATGCACAACTAGGTGCAGTATAAATTCTAATCATAACACCATCTCCGTTAGTAAGTATTATACAACTTTTTAAATATTTGTAAATTTCTTTTTTTGATAATGCAATTGATTTAAATGTGATTTCCTGAAAAATTTTCATTATTTTTCTTTTTCTATATAATATAAACGCTCTTTTTCTAACACACAATAAAATATCTTAGTATAATCATCTATACCATGCATTTTTAACTGTTTAATAAGCCAGTCTTCATTTCTATTGATTAATTTTAAAGCAGGATAATTGATTTCGCCATTATTGATCAATGATTCTGGTAGTTCTATTTGGCTGTTCTTACTTTCTATAATAGATAATTCTCCATCTATCTCCATGATGGCAAATTCTACCTCTGATAAAGAATCAATACCTTGTTCACGTAAATGATGCCATAAATCATCTACTGTATAATTAAGTGTTGCCATTTTTTCCTGATTAAGTTTTCCCTTATAAATAATGAATGTTGGATGTCTCTCTAAAGCCACCTTGATTTTTTTACTCTTCATAGCAATATAAGTGCATATCTTATCTAATATGACAATCACAAATACTGCTAAAGCAGCTTGAATAAAATCAACCTCATCATTACCAATAGACATAGTCACCAATTCACTAATAATTAAAAACACAATCAAATCAGCTACCGATAACTTACTCATTTCTTTTTTACCTAAAAATCTTAACACAATAATCAAGAAAAAATAAGCTATAAAACACTCTATAAATATTTCTACATATTTCATAAAAAAGTCTCCTTTACATATAATGGATTAGGAGGACATATGAAACAAACAATACGTATATATTTGATAACCATATTATTATTTCTTATTCCCTTTATCACTATTTCATTTATTTTAGCCATTCTTTCTTATTTCATGCAGATAAATTTTGATATTATGATACAAGTACTATCTTATATAATTTTAATTATTTCAGCATTATATTTTACTTCTGCTATCACAAATCATAGATTAAAGCATTGTTTTATTTTTTATTAAGCTTATTGATTAATTTAGGTAATCTTCATTATATGCATTTATTAGCGAAGCCTTTGTTGTTTATTATTATTGGAATGATCTAAGTAATTCGTGCAAGAAAAAAACGCCTGAATAGGCGTTTTATGATAAATATTCAATATTTAAGATTTTTACTTCATAAGGTTCTGCAACCCCAACACTTACTATCTCATTAACACCATGATCAATGATAGCTTTTGCAAGTGGAGATTCATTAGAAATCTTACCATTTAACGGATCGGTTTCGGTACTACCAACAATCTGGTAAACTTCAGGCTGTGCATCGCTTTCAGATAAATCTAGGATAGTGACCGTAGCACCAGGTTTAGCAACTGAACTATCTAACTGAGATTCATCAATGATAGTAACATGCATCAACATCTGTTCAATTTCTTTGATTCTTGATTCAATACGTGCTTGTTTATCTCTTGCAGCATCATAATCAGCATTTTCTGATAAGTCACCTTGTGAACGTGCTAATTGTAATTCTTCAATAACTTTAGGTCTTTCAATATTAATTAAATCTTCTTTTTCCTGTTGTAATTTCTCAACACCACTTTGGGTTAATAATACTTCATTAGCCATTTATTTCACCTCGCATGAATAAATATATCATAAATCAATGAAAATTACTAGAATTAATTATCCTTTGTACTTGATAATCTTACAATATTGTTTTTAATAATCTTTACTTTGAGTATCCTTATCATAACTGATACCAATCAAACGATAAAAAACTCTCTAAGAGAGTTAGTTTTCAACAATACTTTTAATTTTAGTTATCAACAAATCAATAGCCACATAATTATTACCACCTTCAGGAATAATAATATGAGCATATTTTTTTGATGGTTCTATAAATGTCTCGTGCATAGGTCGTACAGTATTCAAGTATTGATTACATACAGAATCTAAGCTGCGCCCTCTTTCTTCAATATCCCTTTTTAAACGTCTAATAAAACGAATATCGCTAGCAGTATCAACATACACAAGAATATCACAGATATCTCTGACTTTTTCCTCAGCTAAAACAAATATACCCTCGACAATAATAACATCTCTGCCTTCAACTGTTTCAGTAACATCACTTCTTGTATGTAATGTATAATCATAAGTTGGCTTTTCAATAGTTTCTTTGTTTTTTAGTTGTTTAAGTTGATGCACCAATAAATCAGTATCAAATGCAAATGGATGATCATAATTTGTTTTAACACGTTCTTCAAAGCTTAAATGGCTTTGATCCTTGTAGTAATCATCTTGTTTAATAATACGTACTTGATGCTGCCCTTTAAAATAATCATAAAGCTGTAAAGCAATGGATGTTTTTCCTGACGCACTGCCTCCTGCAATACCTATAATAACTGCTTGATCTCTCATCGTATAACCTTCCTTCCCATATCGTTTTTTTCGACGTATTGATCCATTTCTATATATAAGATTTCCATTGGATGATTGGCCACATCCACTTCTTCCTTATCCCCATTATATATTTTTTTAACAGTAAAGAAAAGATTAGAATGAGTTGGTGAAAAAATTTCTATTTTGTCACCAACTTTAAAGTAGTTACGTTGTTCAATAGTAGCTATATGACTTTCTTTATCATAATCAATCACACGCAACACAAATTCCTGAGTAGGATGTTCATCACGAATATTGTAAAGTTGTTCATTGATACCTGGATTATCATAGAAAAAGCCATGACATAAGGCACGATTAGCTGCTTTATTGAGCTCATTTTTATAACTATCATCCATAATAAAATTGTCAGGATCATCACAATAACCATCTATAAGTTTACGATATGTAGATACAACCGTTGCGATGTAATGAAACGATTTCATACGTCCTTCTATTTTAAAAGAATCAACACCTAATTCTATTAATTCTCCTATATGATTAACTAAAGCCATATCTTTAGAAGACATTGTAAAAGGCATATCATTTTCGCTAGTAATTAAAGTATCATTATTATATAAGTCATAATACCAGCGGCAAGATTGACAACATCCACCACGATTGGCATCGCGACGTGCTAAATAATTTGATAACATACATCTCCCTGAATAATGAATACACATAGCTCCATGAATAAAATATTCTATATCCATATCTGTTTCATTCAATAGTACTTTAAGATTATCGTAAGTCACTTCTCTTCCTAAGACAACGCGATCCATCCCCATATTCTTATAAAACTGAATAGCTTTACTATTTAAGGTAGATAATTGAGTAGATACATGAACTTCTAATTTTAAATTCATTTGTTTTGTTAGTATCATGATATAAGGATCGGCTACTATAATGGCTGATACACCAATATCATCTAAAGCTTGTAGGTATTCCTTAATACCTTCTAAATTATCCTGGTGAAGAATGATATTACAAGTGACATGAATTTTAGCATTATATTGATTAGCAAATAGGACAGCTTCTCGTATATCTTCTAAAGTAAAATTAGATGCCTGGGATCGCAACGAAAATTCCTTACCACCAATAAAAACAGCATCCGCACCATATATAATTGCTATCTTTAACTTTTCCAAATTACCAGCTGGCGCCAATAACTCTGGCTTTTTGATGATTTTTCTCTTTCCATCAATGATTTGACTCACGTTTCTCATTATCTATCTTCCTTACATCTTCTAATTTATATACAGTATTATCAAATAAAAATCCTCTACCCAAAGGTTTGTACATTTGATAAAGTAAAGCCCTTAAATCACTCACATCACGATTATAATTAGTACTACTTAAAGCATCACTATAGATAGAAGCAACTTCAATTGCTTCATTATCATCCATAAATAGTGTTTCTATATATAAGTAATCCATATCATGTATTTGATTCAATAAATCTAATGTATAAAGTCTTTCCTCAGTAAAAATAAGTGTATTTCTATTATTTTCAAATATATACATTTTCTTCTTTGATGATCGATCTTGAATCATCAGATGATCATCATCAAAAGCTTTTTGAGAAGCTTCTTTATAATTTGTAATGAGCTTTCTTTTAGAAGCAGCCATATATTCTACACCATGACCAAACATCATTAAAGGAATGGTTGTATGATGTTTAATGTTCACTTGTTCTTCTAATGGTATAACATGGGATAAAAAGGCGCTTGTTATTCCTAAATTTGATAATGTGTTGATACTTTGAGCATTGGTATTTAGTGTTTCAGGAGCATACATCATATCAAAATCATAACCTTTTTCTTTCACAATCTGTAAAATACCAAAATCCTGAAATAATAATCCTGAAACTCCTATATATGATAAACTATCAATATATAATTCAATATCATTGATTTCATTTTGATCATATAATGCATTGAGATTAACATAAAAATAACAATCAGGATATGATAATATCATTTCTTTAATATCATCAATGCTCAAAATATGCGGTGTATACAAACTATAAGATGTACCTATAATATAATAGCGAATACCCATATCATGATAATCATATAATCTAGATTTATTGTTGAGTGATATGACAAGTTTCATGTTTTTCCTTTCTCGTTATGATGCATATACCATCACCTATATGATAATATGTCGCATCATAATCTTCATTATTAAAAATCCAATCTTTAAAACGTTTAATTTTCTTAACTAATTGCTTGGTATTTCTATTTTTAATATGATCAATATCATATATCATACCATGGAAATCCAAATTATCAACAATCACGATACCCTTATCATTGACATATGAAATATATTTTTCAAAGAATTTTTGATATTGAGCTTTTGCAGCATCAATGAATAAACAGTCATAAGGTTTATATAACAGCTCATTAGTATCAAGTGTTAAAGCATCACCCAAATGTATAGAAATACGTTTAGTCAATTGATAATGATCAATATGATGAAGTGCTTCATTGTATTGATCTTGATTGATTTCTATTGTATCAATCTTTAAATCTTTAACATTCAAACACATCATCATAGCAGAATAGCCAATGGCACTGCCTATTTCCAAACAGGAAGTCGCATGTATTTCATTGAGTTTATCAATCATGAAGATTAAGCCCTCTTTTTGCATAATTGGTATATTCCTTTTTAAAGCATCAATTTCAATATCTGTTAACTCAACCATAAATCATTATCCTTTGCTTCTTGTACTTTTTCTTGATGTTCTTCATATGTTTTTGAATATACAACTATTGTACTAGAAGAATCATCGGGATCTATTTGCGCAAAAAAGTAATAATAATCGTGTTCACTGTAGTTTAAACAAGATTCAATCGTTGATATAGGCACACAACATATTGGCCCTATTGGAAGTCCTGTATACTTATATGTATTGTACTTAGAATCTATTTGTGTTTGTGATATAGAAACATCTACACCTGTTCTTTGCCATGCATAATTGACTGTAATATCACTTTGAAGAAGCATGTCGCTATCTAATCTATTTTTAAAAACACCCGCAATCATGGAACGATCACTTTCATCTGTTCCTGATTCTTTTTCAACAACAGAACAAAAAGTCAAAGATTCATGAACACTCCATCCAGTTTCCTCTATTTGATCTTGATAAGGTGATAACATTTCGTCCATCATATCTAATACTACTCTTGTCATATCTTCAAGATTCAAACTAATATTATCAATATAATATGTTTTTGGATATAAATATCCCTCTAAAGGATAATAGATATCACTATCTAAAATACTTTCATCTAAAAACCAATACTCTTCAATTAAGCTATTTAAAAAGTCTGTATCTGCCCACTGCTCTATCACTTCATCTTCAGATATACCTAATATCTCAGCAAAAACAGTTGCATTATCGCTTATAGTCGATCCTTCAATAATCGTTAGTTTTGTACTATTAATATATTCCTGAGTAGGATTTTGGATAACATCAAAAATTTCTTTTAAAGACATATTTTTATTAAGTACATAGGAATTGGCTTGTAAATTGTCATATGTATTGAGTTTTAAAAATATTTTTCCACATAGCTTATCATTAACTAAACCAGCATTATCAAGCACATCTAAAATACCTGAAGCTGAAGTGCCCTCTTCAATATCCACAATAACTTCTTCATCATTTGATGAAACTGCAGAAATTCCATTTTGATAATAAAAATAAGCCCCAACAGCTATAACAATAATAACGCCTATAATTATGCCAATTATCTTCTTTTTGTTTTTCATTAACATTCCTCGCTTGGTATTATTATATGCGATTATATGATAATTATCAACAAAAAAAGCTATAGATAACTATAGCTTATAAAGGTCTCCCTTCAATCATGCAAACTGGTTCAGTGATAGAATAAACAAAGTGTGTTTCAAATAAGACACCACGATATTCGCCTTTTTTGATTTGGAAACTTTCTAACGTACCACCTTTTTGACTCGCTACAACGAGCCATTTATCCATCACTAAAACCATACATACAGGATTTTCATCTGTTTCCATATATTCAATAAACTTTAATTCACCAGTTTCCTTATTCACTTCTAAAGTTGAAACACTATCATGACCAGCATTAGAAACAAAAATATAATCAGGTGCAACCAAAATATCAGTTGCTCTATTTTTAACATCTTCTTCATCTTTAGGATAAGTATCTATTTCTTGAACAAACGTGAATGCACCTTCATCATATTGATAAACACATACTGTACTAGATAATTCATTCAAAACATAAGCAAACTTTCCATCTCTAGAAAAGACAACTTTCATAGGACCACTGCCAGGTGTTACCTTAAATGTATATTCGTCATCTCTTTCTAATAAACCATCTTCTAAAATAGTATAAAGTACAACTTCATCAGTCCCTAAATCAGTCACAATCATATATTTTCCTTCTGGTGTTTCATCAATTGATATAGGATGAGGTTGACTTTGGTATCTTTCATTAATACTATGTCCTTCATGTTTGATTGTTTGCGTTACTTTCGTAATTTTTTGTTTAACAACTGGTATCACAACAACCTCACCATTATAATAGTCCACAGCATAAGCATGGCTTCTTTTTTCATTTACAAAAGCAGCAGCATATGTTTTTCCATCATCAGTAGCTTTAGCAGCCAAGCCAAATTGCAAATCCATTTGAGCATATTGATGCAAGCCACCATCAGTTGATTTTCCAGTTCTATTTTTATAACAAACATAAGCATAACGTTCTCTTCTACATATAGCTGCAGGATTAGATGGAGATTCATAAAATGCTTTCTTTAATATTTCACCATTATCAATATCTAAATGAAAAGCATATATGCCTCTCGTTAAATCGTTCCCATTACTACCTACGAAAAGTGGTCTAACATTTCTTCTTTTATTGAATAATCCCATTATTAAATCCTCCTAATGCTACAAATTATGCCATGACTTTATGAATTCAATATAAACACCTTATTCTTCATTAGAAACCGCTTCGAATACGGCTTCAATCATATCCCACTCTGTTTCTGATTCAATAGGATAAAGATGACCATCTTCATCAAAGGCTGAAGTCATGACTTCAGGTTCATCTTCATTTTCATCATAATAAAGAACATAGTTTTTATCTGTTTCTTCACTTTCAAAAGTAAAGAAAATCGTATATTCTTTTTCATTACCATTATCATCAATAATTACAATTTTATCGTTATCCATTTTATCTCCTTTGACCATCCAAATATCCTTGTAGAATTTCTACAGCTGCCATCTTATCAATAACCTTTTTTCTTTTTTTACGTGACACATCTGCATATATCAATTGTTTCGATGCAATCACTGTCGTTAAGCGCTCATCTACAAGAACGACCTTAACATCCATCATTTTTTCTAATCTTTCCTTAAAATGAATAGAGATTTGTGCACGATCGCCCAAATCTCCGTTCATATGTTTAGGTAGACCTAGAACTATTGTATGAATATTGTTTTCTTCAACAATTTGTTGAATATGCTTAGCAGCATCTCCATAATGATTTTCTTTAAAACGATAAGTTTCAACACCATGTGCTATCATACCCAAAGCATCACTTATCGCAATACCACATGTTCTTGATCCTAAATCTAATCCTAATATTTTTTCCACTATTTTGACTTTAAATAGAATTTAACAAGTTCTTCTATAATTTCATCACGATCTACCTGCTGAATTATAGAACGTGCCCCTTTATGGCTTGAAATATAAGCAGGATCATTAGAAATTAAATAACCAGCAATTTGATGAACAGCGTTATATCCTCTTTCATCCAATGCCTGAGAAACCGTCATAAGATTTGCATGAATAACTTCTCTTTTAATTTCCTCCGTATTAAATAGACGTGTCTGAGTTAAATCTTTCGCCATTGTACATCCCTCCTGTTTATATTCTATATTACACCATATTTGGAAAAATTGCTAGTAAAAGTGTCTATAAAGACACTTTAATTTGCTTAATTGCCTCATTTATACTTTCTAACGAACTGCAACCACCTTGTGCAAAGTCTGGCTTTCCACCGCCTCTGCCTCCAGTTACTGTATTAATAGTCTTGACAATATTACCAGCTTTATAACCTGCTTTCACCATTGAAGGTGTTAAGCAAACAAAATAAGATACCTTTCCATTGTTTTCACTCACTAGTACAACAATTCCATGAGTTAATTGATCGCGTAAATCAAAAGCCATTTGCTTAGCTGCTGCATTATCTTTTGATACTTGATTAAACAGGAATTGTATACCATGGATATCTTCTATATCTTTAGATTTTTCTTTGGCTTCTAAAGCATTAAGTTTTTCTAAATATTGATCTCTTTGTTTTGTGATTTGATTTGTTTGATCAATATATTGTGTGAGCTTTTCAACAATTTCATGCTTATTTTTTAGTTTTAATAAGTCACATAATATTTGAATAGCTTCTTCATTTTTCTTTAAAGCTTCGTATGCTGTTTTTGATGTTACAGCTTCAATACGTCTCACTCCTGAACCAACACTTTCTTCAGATACAATTTTAAATAATCCAATTTTTGAAACGTTAGAAACGTGGCAACCACCACATAACTCCTTAGAAAAATCACCAACAGTAACCACTCTTACAACATCGCCATATTTTTCGTCAAATAAAGCCATAGCTCCTGATTTCAATGCATCTTCTTTGCTCATATATGTAATATCAACAGATGTTCCTTTAAATATTTCAGCATTAACAATATCTTCAACCTGTCTAATCTCTTCTTGCGTCATCTTTTGAGGATGAGTGAAATCAAAATGTAATCTTTCATCATCCACATATGAACCAGCCTGTGATACATGAGATCCTAAAACTTGTTTTAAAGCAGCTTGAAGTAAATGAGTTGCAGTATGATTGTTTTGAATTAAAGAACGTTTACAACAATCTACAATCAATTCAAAAGTATCTCCCACTTTAACTGTTCCCGCTAATACTTCAACCGTATGTAAGTGCTGTTTATGAGGTGCATTGGCAACATACGTTACTTGCAATTTTGTCGTATCATTTTGCATCATACCGCAATCTGCACATTGTCCACCCATCTCAGCATAAAAGATTGTTTTATCTAGAATAATTTCACCTTTATCAGTAATTGTGTCACATTTAACACCATCTTTAAAAGTTGCAATAACTTTTGCAGTAATAGATGTAGGGTCATAGTCAAATTCTGATGGTTCATCAAAAGCCATTAAATCTGGCTTTTGTGATGTCATAGATTCTACGTCACCACGGGCATTTCTTGCTCTTTGTTGCTGAAGTTTCATTTCATCGTTGAATCCTTTTTCATCAACGCTAAAGCCTGATTCTTCAGCAATTTCAATCGTTAATTCCAACGGGAAACCATAAGTATCATATAATTTAAACGCATCTGGCCCATTTAATATTTTACCCTCTGTTTTATCTAGCATATGTGATAATAATTTTTCACCATTAAATAATGTCTTATGGAATGCTTCTTCTTCTTTTTTAACCAAGCCACTAACATAGTCAGCTTTTTCTGGTAAATAATCATAGAAGTCTTTCATAATATCTGCTACAACATAAACTAATTTATACATAAAAGCATGATCTATACCAATCTTTTTACCATATCTAACAGCTCTTCTTAAAATACGTCTTAAAACATAACCTCTACCAACATTATCAAATAAAGCCCCATCACTAAGAGCAAAAGTCACTGTACGAATATGATCAGCAATGACACGATATGCCATCTTATTATCTGCATATTTAACATTTGCCATAGCTTCTACTTCATGAATAATAGGTAAGAACAAATCTGTATCAAAGTTAGTTTCACCACCTTGAACAATACTAACAAGCCTTTCTAGACCCATACCTGTGTCAATATTCTTTTGTGGTAATTCCTTATAATCTTTACGATCTATAGCTGGATTACAATCATATTGCGAAAAAACAACATTCCATACTTCAATATAACGATCATTTTCCATTTCTTCAAAGAATAGTTTTTCTCCTAAACCTTGAGGATCATATTTTTCACCGCGATCATAAAATATCTCTGTATCTGGTCCCCCAGGTCCTTCACCTATTTCCCAGAAATTCTCATATGTTTTTAAAATATGACTAGGATCAACATGACATACATCTGTCCATATACGATAAGCCTCTTCATCATCAGTGTATACAGTTACATACATCTTATTTTTATCAAATCCCAACCATTCTTCACTCGTAAGAAATTCCCAAGCATAAGGAATAGCCTCTTCTTTAAAGTAATCACCAATAGAGAAATTTCCTAACATTTCAAAAAATGTATGATGTCTAGCTGTTTTACCTACATTTTCAATATCATTGGTACGAATTGATTTTTGAGCATTAGCAATCCTATTTGATGATGGTTTTTCACTACCATCAAAATATTTCTTTAAAGCAGCAACCCCAGCATTAATCCATAATAGTGTTGGATCATTGTGAGGTATTAATGAAGCTCCAGGTTCAATCATATGATCTTTACTCTTAAAATAATCTAAAAACATTTGTCGTATTTGACTACTTGATAAATCTTTCATAACTTCTCCTTCCAACAAAAAAAGTCCTTCCTATTAAGGAACGACATCATCGCGGTACCATCCTTTTTCATAGCATAGCTACACCCTCTAAGTCTTTAACGCTGACTAGCGTTGATGTTTACATCACTCTTGGAAGTAGCTTTCTTCATTCTAGCCTAAAAATTCACACCAGCCATTTTCTCTCTTAAAGCACTATCATGAATACTTATCTTCCGCATCGATTTCTAGGTTATTATATCTAAAATACAGCTAAAAAGCAACGACTTTTTTCATTACATTAAACTTTAAATATAAGTTATACTACTTATATTTTCCATAAGAAAAAGCCTCTTATGAGGCTTAAGCTTCTACACTTTCAGTTTCATCACTAGGAAAAAGTAAAGCTCTGACTTTTCCTTCAACTTCAGCAAACACATCTGGATTTTCAGCCATATACTTTTTGACATTTTCACGTCCCTGGCCAATCTTTTCACCTTGATAAGCATACCATGAACCTGATTTATCAATGATATCATTTTCTGCAGCCAAGTCAATCACTTCATCATCTCTAGCAATACCTTTACCATAGATAATATCGACAGAAGTTGTTTTAAATGGTGGTGCAACCTTATTTTTAACAACTTTGATATTGGCTTTATTACCAATAACTTCACTACCATTCTTGATTTGTTCACCACGTCTAATTTCAATACGAACAGACGAATAGAATTTCAAGGCACGGCCACCTGTTGTTGTTTCAGGATTGCCATACATAACACCAATCTTTTCTCTTAATTGATTAATGAAAATAATAGAACAAGATGTTTTATTAATGAGTCCTGATAAACGACGCATAGCTTTTGACATCATTCCAGCTTGTAAACCTACAGAATTATCACTGATTTCTCCATCTAATTCATTTTGTGGTACCAAAGCAGCCACAGAATCCACAATAACCAAATCAATCGCATTACTTTTGATTAATGTTTCAGCAATTGCCAATCCCTGTTCTCCACTATCAGGTTGTGATAAGATAAGCTCATCAACGTCAACACCTAAATTCTTAGCGTAAACAGGATCAATAGCATGTTCAGCATCGATAAAAGCAGCACGTCCACCCTGTTTTTGCACCTCGGCAATCGCATGCAAAGTCAAAGTTGTCTTACCACTGGATTCAGGACCATATATTTCAATAATACGTCCTTTAGGATAACCGCCAATACCAAGTGCTGCATCTAAAGTTAAAGAACCTGTTGATATAACATCCACATCCACTGCTACACGTTCACCCAATTTCATAACAGAGCCTTTACCAAATTGCTTTTCAATCTGCTTAATCGCATCATTTAAATCTTTTTTTCTTCTGTCATCTTCAATTTCTGTTTTCTTTGTTTTTCTTTCAGCCATAACGCTACCTCCTTTTATATTTCATTAATCATTCTTAATGTTTTTTCAATTCCAAGTAGAATCGCCTGTTTCATATTTTGTCTGCGTTTACTAGAAAGTTGAAAACAGAATGTTGAAACCTTGTCTTTATATGCCACAGCCAAATAAATATCGTCTTTTTCATCAGTCGATTTACTTGTAAAAGCTAAGCATATATTACTTTGAAATTTTTCTTTTCCATTTATGGCCATCAATCCAGCGATTTCTTGACTAGCATAGCCATAATAATACCATACTTCCTGATTAATATTCAAAAATTTCATCAATACATCTTGATGCGATGAAGTTGATGCGATGAAGTTAATGAACCCTTATAGATATCATCATTATCAATACCCAGATGACTGGCAAAATCAATCCCAGGAAAATCTATGCAACTCAAAGATAAATGTTTTTCTATTAAAATACGAATAAGTTCATCCATCACATGCTTTCAAAAATATATTGACTATTTTTCATCAAATAATCGATACCGCTCACTGCTGAAATGAGTGTTGCAACCCAAATCATGATTTGATCCATAGGAATTCCTAAAGCGGCAAATCCAACATTATTTAATAATAAAATACAGATAGCTATCATTTGTGTCATCGTTTTTGCTTTTCCTAAATAGCTTGCAGCTAGAACAACATTTCTTTGACTAGCCATCATTCTTATTGCATCAACTATCGTATCTCTAGAAATCATAATAATAGGAATAATTATAGATATCTTAGAAGAAGATGCTAATAATAATATAGCGCAATTAACAATTAATTTGTCTGCTATTGGATCGACAAATTTGCCAAAAGTTGTAATCATATCATTTTTTCTAGCAAGATAGCCATCTAAATAATCTGTTAAAGAACTCAATGCAAATATAATAAATAATATAATATCGAATAAAGACAATTCTGTTGATAAAATACGATAAACAGGTATAGTAATACCCATAGTATCATAAGGAAATAAATAAATAATAATAAATATAGGTACACTTATCAAACGTAACGTTGTCAGTTTATTCGGTAGATTCATTACTTGTTTCACTCTCCAAAGTTAAGATAAAGTTACATGGATTAGGATCATTTGTATCCTCATCCGTTAATTCAATTTCCTGACCATTAATATAATATTTTTGCGTACCATTATTGCCATTACGTAAATTTAAAGATTCAAATTCATCAACATTAAACTCCAATGTCACAGTTTCTGCAACAGTTTCATCCTCATATTCACTTTCATCATGATAAATTTTTGAAACAAAAGAATCATAAGATTCATCATTGACACTCATTGATGCCCAGCATGCACTATAATACTCAATTGTAAAAGTAAATGTATCACTTTCTTCAGAAAGCAAAAAACTATAATCTAAGACATCATTTCTCACAATGGTTACTTCAGCATTTGTGGTTGTTGTTTCTTCATCTTCATTGGTGCTATTTGTTGTCTCGCTATCTGAATTCTCAGTATTGATATCTCCTTCTGCTTGCGTATTAGTTGTAGATTCAAATGTTGGATCATTACTTTGTTTACTTGTAAAGTAAATACCAAACCATACAACTGCAATAATCGCTAAAACTAATGCTAATATAATACCCCCTTGAATAATCTTGACATGTTGTTTATCTTCATAAACAGAATCATGCCTAGCTAAATGAGGCTTTTCAAATTGAAGTTTCTTACTTCTTGTAACAGCATCTTTATTATGCTGTTCCTTCATTTCTTTATCTTTAAGATCTTCTATTTCCAGTTCGCGTGTTAAAGCTAAGTATTGTGAAGTCAATTCTTCTAATTCTACCTGTTCAAAATCCAAAACGCGTGAAATTTTCTTCAAATACATTTTAACATAAGCTTCATCCCCTTTATAACGATCAAGCTTTCCTTCTTCTATATCCTTTAAAACCGCTACTGATATTTTTGTTGCGGCTGATAATTCATCAATTGTAAGATTTTTTGCTTCTCTTTTTTTTCTGATAGTATCGCCCAAATTATCCACAAAGTTTCCTCCTTGCATTTAAAAAATCAAAATATACTCATATCACTTTTATTAGTACTATTAAAGCACAATTTAACATTTTTGACAACTCCAACACTATTATTTTATGAATTTATGTCGTAGATATGAATTATTTCTAAAAATATATAAAAAGCCGATTTATAATCAGCAAATGCTCATTCTGGTAAGCCGCATTCTGTTTTTCAATCGATTATTTATCTATGCAATGCATCTTCATGTTGGTTCATTTCCCTAAATGAAGTTCCCCTACCATTATTTGGGTTTCATCCTTGCAGAGTTTACCTCTTTTCATTCTTTCTTTTCAAAAAGACATCGTTTCTGTGGCACTTTGTGACTTATCAACCATGCTTACGTTTAGGTCTTAGGTCTGTCGTCTTAAAGCCTACATTTATTAGATGTAGTACAAACACTACAATCGTCGCAGATTGTGGATGAGCGGACTTTCCTCTGTTTCCAGCAATCGATTCTCATGAGCAAAGTTATTTTACATAATTTCAATAAAAAAGACAAGCAAATTCTACTTATCTTTGTAAACTTCTTTTTCTAGATTAGAGATACGTTTTAGGAAATCCACATTAGAAGAAATATTTTCTTCCATTGAACGAATATTTTCTTGTTGAATAGATTGTTCTTTTTCTAATTTAGAGATTTTCATTTTCAGTTCTTTATTTTCTTTTTGTAGATTATCATTTTGCTCATATGATTCATTAAGCATAGCTGCAAAAGTTTCATAATCTTCTCTTACTGTATCAAGAAAATAATCTACTTCACTAGCACTATACCCTTTAAAATCAATTTGAAATTGTTTATTTAAAATTTTTTTTGGACTTAATTTAATTTTACTTGTCATATTATCATCAGCCTTTCCTGATTTCTATTTTACAAAAAAAGGACATAAATGCAAGAATTTTTATTAAATTTAAGAAATTATATAGTTTTTTTTTAAGTTCCATAAAAATGTGATATAATATGGAAAATATAAGGAAGGAAAAAACAATGGTCAATTATCCTAATATGAAGAAATCACAACCGATTATTCATGAAAACTATAATGAAAAACATTATACTACCCATCGTGGCATGTCATTAGAGGAAGATATTTCTATGTCTAATCAATATTATTTGGCTAATGATAAAGCAGTTATATACAAGAAACCTACACCTGTACAAATCGTAAAAGTAGATTATCCAAAACGTGAAGCCGCAAAAATTGTTGAAGCCTATTATAAAACACCTTCAACAACAGATTATAATGGTATTTATAGAGGTAAATATGTTGATTTTGAAGCTAAAGAAACAAGGGCTATGACTTTCCCGTTTAGTAATATTTCGAAGCATCAAATTGATCATTTAGCAAGAATTATTAAACATGGTGGCATTGCTTTTGTGATTATTGCATTTACTAAGATAGGTGAAGTTTATTTGTTAGATGCATCATATATGGTGGATGAATACTATCATGCCACACGTCAATCTATGACTTATGATACCATAAAATCTCTAGGACATTTGATTCCCCAAGGATATCAACCTAGATTAGATTATTTAAAAGTTTTAGATATGTTTTATTTTAAGGAGGGGAACAAATGAAAAAATCAAAAAATAATAATCACAAGCAAACAATAAAAATGATTAAAATTATTTTAATGGTCATTATGATTGTTATTGCGTCAGCTAGTATTTATTTTGGATATGGAGTTATTCAGCAAGTAGAAGGGTTTTCTAAGGATAAGCTCTTGAATAGTGAAACATCTGTTCAAATTGATCAAGATGGTAATGAGTATTACTATTATGGTTCTGAAGGCGTGAAAAAAAATGTCGAATATGATGATATTCCACAAGTTGTGATTGATGCTGTTCTCTCAGCTGAAGATTCACGTTTTTTTGAACATAATGGATTTGATGTTCCAAGAATTATAAAAGCCTTAATAGGAAATATTGCTGCTGGCGGTATTACCGCAGGCGGTTCTACTATCACTCAACAAACGATAAAGAAATCCTATTATCCTGATGCCCAACAAACAATAACGAGAAAAGTTGGTGAAGTTATTCTTTCAATAGAAGCTACTTCCCAAACAACAAAAGAAGAGATATTAGAGCTCTATTTAAACAAGGTCTATTTTGGAAGTGGTATTAATGCTATTGGTATCTATGCAGCATGTCAATATTATTTTGGCAAATCAGTGCAAAATATTACATTGCCTGAAGCTGCATTACTAGCAGGAGCTATTAATAATCCTAACGCTTATGATCCTTTTAATGATTTAGAAGCTGCTACACAAAGACGTGATACGGTATTAGATTTAATGGAATATCATGGTTATATTAGTGAAAAGGAATGTGAAGATGCCAAATCTATTCCTGTAGAAAATATGCTGAATTATAATTCTATATCTTCTGCCAGTGAGTATCAAGCTTATGCTGATAAGGTTACAAGGGAAGTATATGAAAAGACAGGATATGATCCAACAAGTACACCAATGATTATTACTACTTATATTGATACAGATTTACAAAGTTATTTATATGAAATTTCAACAGGTGAAGCCTTTGATTTCCCAGATGAATACATGCAAACAGGAGCAAGTGTGCAAGAGACAACAACGGGTAGAATTGTTGGCGTCTTAGCAGCGAGAGATTATACTGCCATGGGTACAAGTTATGCTTATGCTGCTGATAAAGAATTAGCACTCAATGATTCGAGCTATAATTATGGACAACGTAATCAGCCTGGTTCATCATTAAAACCAATTATTGCTTATGCTGCAGCATTTGAATATTTAGATTATTCTACTGTACATTATGTGCATGATATTCCTTATGTAAGTGGAACATATTCTCCTAGTAATTGGGATAATAATTATCATGGTGATGTTTCAATTACTGATGCGTTGGTACAATCCTGGAATTTAGCTGCCATCAATACTTTAGACGAAGTCTTTGACGCTGTCGGTACAGCGGAAGTCACTTCTTATATATCTAATTTTGGTTTTGATATGTATGAAGAAGATATGAATGTTGGTTATGCTATTGGTTCATGGGAATATGGTGTGACTCCAGAAGAAGAAGCGGGTGCTTATGCCGCAATTTCTAATGGTGGAACTTATATTGAACCTCATACAGTAGAAAAAATTGAATTACTAGACACAGGTGAAATTATTTATCTTGATGAAGAAGCCCAAGAAAATAGTGTTCAAGCTTTATCTGCAGAATCTGCTTTTATGATTCGTAAAGTCATGACAGATTATGTTGCTGCAGGTAGCGGTAAATATTCTGCATTAAATTTAGGCTACCAAATTGGTGCTAAGAGTGGTACTTCAAATCACTCTTCTGATTCATCTATTTCAAGTTTGGCAGGCAAAAGCAAGGATCTATGGATGGCTGCCTTTTCACCTGATTACTCCTGGAGCGTCTGGTGTGGATATAATTATGAAGCACAACAATTAGGATATTATCCAACGGGTAATACCAATGTTGAAATTTCAGCCTTGATTGCTAAATACCTTCACAAAGATGGCCTAACAAATAGTTATCCAAGCCAGCCAAGTGGTGTCGTAAAGGCGTCATGTATTTCTGGTATTTATCCTTATGTGAGTGCTACCAGTGGAGTTCCAAGTAGTCGTATTGTTACTGGTTATTTTAAATCTAATAATACCCCTAGTGGTAGTGTGAGTGGTGCTAGCATTTCAAGTTTATCAGAATTTACAGCCGAATTGGTTAATGATAATCAAGTTAAAGTTACTTTTAGTGAATTAGAACAAGAATTTAATGATAGTGGTGTCCCAACAAAGACTTATACTATAGGTGGCAAGAGTTATACTTTACCTTATTATGGAGATATTAGCCAAGTTTATGGTGCTGTCGTTTATGTTGCTCAAATTACCGATGAAAGTGGTAGTGTTGTTTACACTGAAACATTAACTAGTAATACAGCTATACTTAATTACACATTATCACCAGGTAATTATACAGTAACTGGTTATTATGCTTATGAAAACAATACTTCATCAACATCTAACAAAATTAATCAAACGCTCACTGTAGAAAGCAAAGAACAAGCAACATACACTGCAAGTACCCCAACAACAAATCAAATTAGTTATACAATTACTGTTCCTACTGGTAGCAGTGTAACAGTAGAACTCAATGGTGCTTCTAAAACTATTAATGAAAGTAGTACTGTTACATTTAGTGGCTTATTACCATCAACAAGCTATACAACAACTTTTAGTGAAACGACACTTTCAGGAACAATCAGAGAGCTCAATTCCCACACATTTACAACTGCTGATGACCCGAATACTTCTAATGATACTAATGATTATGAAGATTCTAATAATGACACTAACAGTACTGAAAATTCTAATAATAATACAAATGAATCATCAGAAAATGTGAGCGAATAAAGAGAGATCATTGTGATCTCTCTTTTAAGTATTTCTTTCTTTTTTCTTCATGACATATATCAATAAGAGGACAGTCCTGGCAACAAGGATTCATTGATTTGCAATGATAACGTCCAAAGAATATCATTTGATGATGAGTTTTTGTCCATCTTTGTTGCGGAATAGCTTTTTGTAGTTTTTGTTCAACAATAGTGACAGAATCATCTTTTTTTGCAAATCCCAAACGTTTAGATATACGTTCTACATGTGTATCAACTGCAATAGCAGGTACACCAAATCCTTCTGATACAACGACATTTGCTGTTTTTCTTCCGACTCCTGGTAAACTCATAAGTTCTTCATGAGTAGCAGGTACCTGGCCATCAAATCTTTCAATCAATTGATTAGCCATAGCTTTGATATTCTTAGCTTTATTACGATACAATCCAATAGTATGTAAATCCTGTTCTAACTCATCAGCAAGAACATAGGCATAATCTTCAATTGTTTGATATTTTTGAAACAGATGAGCTGTGAGCCTATTGACAGAGGCATCTGTTGTTTGGGCTGAAAGCATCACTGCAATAAGTAATTGTAAATGATTTTCATGATATAATTCACATTTAGCATCAGGAAACATCTCATCAAAAGTATCCAATATGCGTTTCACTTTTTCTTTATTCATTATCCCACCACTTATAATTCTTAATCTTTTGATCAACATCCTGTTTTTCTGAATTTTTTGGTGCATAACGTTTTTTGACACCATATTTTTGCCAATTGTCCAATATTTTCTCTATATATCTAAAATTAATGACTCCTGATTTAACAGCTTCATTTAAAGCATCGACAATCATCATATCACTAAAGCCATTAGTCTTAAAAGATTGAATAATTTCAATCTCCCTTTGTGATAAACTTCTACCAAAAGCATCTTCAAATATTGAAATAAGATCCATATCTTTAGCTTCTTCTACTTTCATATCTAAAAGTTGTTTATAAAGTGGTTTTAAATCTAGAGAACCATTTATTCTATTTAATAAATGTCTATCTACTAAAGAAATAAGAACTTCATCTATTTTCGTCAAAGACAATTGACAAAATTGACTTAATTTTGCAGGAGTTATAGGTTTAATATTTAAATCTATTAAAGTTATCATAATAATTAATAAATAAACCTGTTCATCCGTTAATTCCATAGATTTAGCTTTAATAACTAATAATTTTCGATAATCAATACAATCATAATCCAATAAATTTTCTATATTACTCATCTAACTTCACCGCTTTTATAAAATCACCACTAGATAAATCATAATAAACATATAATAACATCTCATCATCCTGATACAAGCCATAATAGACAAATCTTTCATTCTCATAGGCTATATCTAAATCTTCTAATACAACATCATATTTATTAGTAATTTTCTCTAATACCTCTTCTTTACTAACTACATCTCCCTGATAAATATCAACCAAATTCATATCAGTATCATAAGCTACATATGACTCTACACCATCAATATTAACTTTCAACATATAATAAACACTTTTTCCTCTATATTCACTAAAATAATCCAAATATTCATAATGATTATCTTCACAAATTTGATTTCTTATTTCATCTAAATTATGTGTATAATTATAATAATGAATATGAACAAATAACATATAAAAAGTGACAACCACTAAAATAACACCTAAAACAATAGTGCTTATAATAAAAGTTCTATTCTTCATAGTTATCACCTCCACGAATGATATTATACAATATAAACATAAAAATGCAAAACAAAAAAAGCTTCTTAAGAAGCTTTAACGACGATTACCTCGAGAATTACCTATAATTATAAGAAATATCCTCAACATACTCATAAGTGTTGATATCAAAGCAGCCACATAAGTTAATGCAGCAGCATTAAGCATTTTTTTAGCACCTTCATATTCACTGCTTATTAGATAATTATCCTGAAGTATTTCTAAGGCTCGACTAGAAGCATCAAATTCTACTGGTAAAGTAAACATCTGAAATGCCAAAATCCCGCACATTAAAACAAAACCAAACATTGCTAGGGGTGTGCTTCCTAATAATAAGCCAATCATAATGGCAATCCATCCAAGATATTGACCGACATTTGCGAAAGGAAGTATAGCATTTCTAAATGCTATAGGCATATAACCTTCCTGATATTGAATAGCATGACCACATTCATGGGCAGCAACTGCAAGCGAAGCAATAGAATAACCATGATATATTTCACTTGATAAATTAATTGTTTGTTTACTTGGATTATAGTGATCACTAAGTTGTCCCTTAACTTCATAAATATCAATATCATATAATCCATGACTATTAAGTATTTCTCTAGCCACCTGATAGCCTGTTATACCTCTAGAACAAGGTATTTTTTGATATTTATGATAAGCTGATTGCACTCTTCCTTGTGCTATTAATGAAAAAATAGCTGCAATAATCACTAATATTGTTCCAATCATATAATATGTACTGTAATAGAACATTTTGATTCACCTCACATGCATTCTACATAAACATTATGAACTAGATATGAAAAAATGCAATGATTTAGTTCATTGCATCTTTTAATCTATTACTTGGCTTGAATGATACCGTTCTACTTGCTGGAATAATCATAGGTTCTTTGGTTTTGGGGCTAACACCTTTACGAGCTTTACGATCGTTAACTTTGAATGTCCCAAATCCAGAAATTAATACCTTATCTCCTGAAAGAAGAGATTCTGTCATTGTGTCAAATACAGCATCAACTAAAGATTCTGCTTCTTTTTTTGTCAAATCTTTTTTTTGAGCAACAGTCTCAATAAGTTCTTTTTTATTCATTTGTATTGCCTCCTATTAAAATCTAAGTAGAAGTATACCATTTCATTTGATTTAAAGCAATAAAAAATTATAAAACATTTGCAATTACATTGCTTTCCCGTATTGTAAAATGAAACTGGAATTAAGGGAGGGTTGATTTGGAGGGCAGCCTAGGCTGCCCTCCAAATTCGAAATTACCCCTTATCCC
>JAJQDJ010000214.1 GCA_021202205.1 Erysipelotrichaceae bacterium | reverse complement strand
TTGCTTATTAAAAATCTATGAAATTAATGAATTATTATATATAATTAGTAAAGAGGATGTGACATTATGGAATCTTTAATAGCAAGTCTTTTAGCGCATATTATTGTATTTAAAGATAAGAAGTTATTAAAAATATTATTGGGTATTGCATCAATTTTCATTCTTATAGGGATTATTGGTATGAACATAAATGAAACAGAAACGGATGAATGGCATAACTATGATGGATCAGAAATAGTTTGTCGTGTGAGTTATTGTGGTAATACGCCTCTTTATACTGATTGGGCAGATAGATATTGTGAAGAACATATTTATAAAAGTGAAAATCATAGTGATGAATTTGATAGTTCAGTTATTACTAAAAGAGTTAATACAACACCTGCACTTACAAAAGAAGCAGCTGAAAAGTTAAAGGGAACAGGATATCATGGTACAAGACCAAATTCTTCTGCTGAAATAAGTGAGATAAAAGCAGCTATGGTAACATGTAAAAAATGTGGCATGCATTCTGATAATGGTAAAAATAGTTTGTGTGATGAGTGTCAATATAATGAAGAATTTGGATTGGATTAATAAATAAGGTTATAATATTTTAAAAGAAAAACATGGTCAGTAACGACTGATCATGTTTTATTGTTGTTAAATACCGAGATAATTGTATAAAGGTTCTTTTAATTTAGAAGCCACATATTTACTTCCACCAATATCTTCAACATTTTCTACTATTGATGTTATAACTATTGGGGTATCACTATCAACACTCATAACTGTAACCCATCCTATTTCACTGCCAGATGTATCATCTTGTGAATCCTTGATTTCTGCTGTACCTGTCTTACCTGCTAAAGTTATAGAACTTGTATAAAGAGAGTGACCAGTGCCACCAGAATCACTAATAACACCAATAAGTGCATCTAGTACTGTATCTACTGTGTCTGTTGAAAATGGTTCTGCCCAGACAGATTGTTCAGTTGTAGAAACAACATGTGGCGTCATCATTTTTCCATCATTGACATATAAACCATAAATAGCTGCAACTTGAACAGGATTCATTAATATTTCACTTTGTCCATAAGCACTATCGGCTATTTGGATTTCATCTTCAAAGGTATCACTTGTATATTGTGATGTATTTAATGATAATTCAAATGGAATTTCTTCACCAATCTTTAATGATTCATAACCAGCAATCAAATTTTCAGCACCAATATTTAAAGCAGCTTTAGCAAAATAAACATTATCTGAATAAACTAGTGCATACCATAAAGTATTTGGTGATGCTGCATGTGTTGAAGTAACATAATAACTTCCCCAGGAAGAATCTTTTTGCCATGAACTTTGAGCTGTTAAATCCTCATCAGGATCAATTGTACCTGTTTCTAAACCAATAGAAGCTGTAATAGTTTTCATGGTTGAACCGGGAACATAAGTGCCTTTAAAACGATTTGTAAGTGGTTCTGCTTCATCATTATTAAGTTCGTTCCACTCTTCTGTTGTATATCCTAAAACAAAGTCATTACTATCATATGAAGGTGTACTAACTAGTGCTAATACCTCGCCTGTTGTAGGATCAAATGCAACAGATGCACTCTCATCATCTTCAAAAGATTCATATAAATCCTGTTGTAATTTAATGTCAATGGTTAATACAATATCTTCGCCATCTTGCACATCAATTTTAGCTACTGTTGATATTAAATTATTGTTTTCATCTACAATTCTTATTTCTATACCATTTGTACCTTTTAATTGCTCTTCCTTAGCAGCTTCAATACCACTTCTTCCAATATAGGAGTTTTCATCATATCCTTCATTTTCATGTTCTTCTAAATCTTCAGCAGTTACTTTTTGAATATAACCAGTAAGATGAGAAGTTATCTCGCCATAAGGATATGTTCTTATAGTAACAGAGGATAGTTTAACACCTGAAATTTCTAATAAACTATTTTCTAAATCACTATCATCTGCTGTTATTGTTTTTAAAGGTACAAAAGAATCATCATTAATCCAAGAAGCACTCATAGTATTTTGAATACTTTCTACAGTTAAGTCCAATAAATCAGCAATTTCTTCATAATCTTCTTCACCATTTAATTTACCAGGAACCAAACCAACAGAATAAGCTTCTCCCTGGGTTGCTAGAGCAACATTATTTCTATCATAGATTGTACCCCTTGTTGCTTCTGTTTCAATAATTCGTACTTTATCGCTACTTGTTAGATCAGGAAAAATAAATGAATCATCCCATACAATTTTATTATCCTTGAATTCTGTTGTATTTTCAAAAGTAATTGTACCTGCTATGGAATCCATCGTTACTGTATAAGTTAAAATATTATCTTCCTCATTAGTAACTTCTACTTCTATATTACTTGCTTCTATACCTTCATAAATATTTGTATTACGCGTAACAAATTCATCTTCACTATATTCTATATTCGAGTCATCAATCAAAGTATACATACTTTCATAATCCTGTTGCTCTATATATGAATAAAACTCATTTAAAGTAGATTCATTATTATCACTATTAAATACAAAAAAGAATAAAATAAATCCAATAACTATAACTACAGCAATAATAGATATGATGATATACTTCATATTAATCTTCTTTTTTGTATTTATAGAACTATAGCTATAACTATGTTGACTTTTCATATTGTGCACCTCCTAATAGGATTATAACATTATACCTTATAAAAATCAAAAACTAATAAGAAGTGACATAATAACTAATATATGACCTAATTTGTTATCAGTAATAGCATTTATTGTTTCTTTGAGTTCATTATTAGATTGATTGTACGTTAGAGTACGATATTGAAGATAAGTTGATAACTCTTGTTTTTGAATTTCATTTAGCAGATCTTGATAAGTACTTTGGATGTGTGTTTCAGGTATCATCGGATCAAAGTTTGTACCAAAATCATAACGATAAAAGTAGTTTAAGTAATTTGCATTTTGGATAGCATCTTGACTATTTTTAAGCATCACGTCTTTTTCATCCTGTTTTAATGTTAAAGCTGCGGCTTGTTGATAGAGTTGAGATAATAGTTTTTCACTATAAATATAAAATTGTAATTCGTCTTTCATATATACACCTCAAAGTATTATAGGTAGTGTCAAAGCTTGTTATAATATATGGGCTTTTCACTACCTGTTCCTT
>JAJQDJ010000193.1 GCA_021202205.1 Erysipelotrichaceae bacterium | reverse complement strand
GCTATATCTAATATATTGAGATCACTATATTTAAGATCATCTAAAGCATGCATCATTTGTGTTTCTACAATATATTGATGAACAGACTGATGGAAATAATCTTTAAAGAGCTTTTGCAAGTAACTAACGGATATATCAAAATGATCAGCAACATCTTCTACATCTAATGATTTGCTATAATGATTACTGATATATTAAGATATTTGTAATAATCGATTTTTATATTTCTCACTTTGAATAGGATAAGTCGTTTTTTGCTTATCGATCATTTGTAATATTTTGATAATTCTTATGATTAAATCATAATTATCTTTATTATCCATCATATCTTGATACAACAGATTAATTTCATGAATAATTGTAGAAGATATTTTTTGACTACAAGTAGGATAATATTGCTTAGAAAGTTTTGGAAACAATGAATCAAATCTACTTAAATCAATCTGCAAGCAATAACCAATATCATGTGTATATGGAAATGATCCTTGAACTTGATGATAAACCATAGGACTTATCACAAATACGTTATTATCTTTAATCTGATATTCCTCTCCTTCAATCCATACTTTACCTTTACCTGTTATAGTTGCCACGATTTCCAAATGTTCATGCCAATGTCTCGGATAAAAATGCAAGTCTTGAGGAGTATTTTCATCAAATACTATTAAATGAAAAGGTAATTGTTGATCATTTTGAATTTTTTGATAATCATTCATTTTATTCTCCTAATGTTTCTTTTTCTTATGACGTTCTTTTTTTTGATTATTCTTCTTTTTAGAAACCTTTTCTCTCGCTTCTATTTCTTGTACTTTTAATAATAATCTTTTCTCTAATTGTGTTTCATCTAGTTTTCCTTCAAGATATTCTTTTTCATTATTTAATCGTGTTATATTGAGCTTATCATTAACTTTATCATCATCTAATCCATCTATACCATTAGTACAAAAATTCTTAACCCAATTAAATACTTCTTCAAAAGTTACATCATATAGTTCAGCAGTTTTATTATAATTACTATTATGCTCAATACAATATTGTACAATTTTTATTCTTTCTTCTTTTGTTGTTTTTCTACTAACCATTTATATTACCTCGATACCATTATACATCATAATTCATTTTTTCTAAAATAATTCCTATCATTAATGATAAAATCATAGTCACTATTAAACCTATATAATAAGATATATCTATCATATGATAATCAATACTTATAAGTAAAACATTACATATACTAACTTCTCTTAAAACAAAAGAATATAATAAGATATACAAAATGAGTATTCCCAATACCATAAAAGACATATGAAAGAAATGACTGAATAAGTAGTAGATTGAATATAAAGTTAATAACTGTAAGCTAAATATTATAATATAAGGTAATATACGATATATCATATAAAATGGTACTAGCAACAATTGTATAAATAAATATATCATGATGATATTGATATACTTAAAACTTCTATCTAAACTATATATGAGTTCTTTATAATCTTTTTCTACATAATTATCATATAAATAAGATAATAGGATTATTGAAGGTATCAATATGAGTTGTTGCATGTTATTAAAGATTTGAATGTCATCTTGATGATAGCTTAATGGTAATACGATACTATAGATAAGCAATAGATATAAGATAATAATTTTATAATTATTCTTAATCATATAAATCATTAAAGATAGTTTCTTCATTATTATCCCCATGAATCATAAGTTCATAAAGATTTTCAAGATTATCCTTATGATATTCACTCAGTAATTCATCTATACTGCCATTTTCAACAATTTCACCATCTTTCATAAAAATAACATGCGAACATAAGCTACTGATATCACTGATAATATGAGTTGATAGAATAATAGGTATATTTAAATGAAGTTGTTGAAGGATCCTTTTAAAACGATTTCTTTCATCTGGATCCAACCCGGCTGTTGGTTCATCAAAAATAATCATCTGTGGTTTACCCAACAATGCTTGAGCTATGCCCACTCTTCTAATCATACCACCTGATAAGCTACTACCATGTAAATCTTTTTGTTTATACATATTAACAAGCTTTAATACGCGTTCTATTTCTTTATCTTGGGATGTTTTAGGTATATTTTTTAAGGTTGCAAAGTATTCAAGTTGTTCTTTTACTGTGAGTTCTTTAAATACACTAAATGTTTGGGGTAAGTATCCTATGGTTATATTTTCAATGGATAATCTTTGGTCATTATCAAAGTAGCTTATTTCACCTTGATTATTCATCAATTTTAATAAACATCTAATAAATGTTGTTTTTCCACAACCATTAGGTCCTAATAAGCCATAAATATGATTATCAATTGTACAATTGATATCTTGTAATATAATATGATGTTTGATTGTTTTACTTAAATGCATAATTACTAATTTCATAATCTCCACCTAATATAACCTTTCCTAATTCTTGTGCTAATGCTTCTTTTCCATATGTGTCAATATAATGATTAAAATCATCCAATAGATCTTCACATTGTTTTGCCATTAGCATGCCTTCTTCTAGTGTACTATCTTGAAAACTAACATACATATCATTGATTTCCGATATGAGTTCATCAATGAAATTATCTTTATTGAGTGAATCATAATCTAAGTAAGATAAGATATCAATAAGTATAGGATTTAAATCAAAACGATTAAACAACTTATAATTGATATATATATGCATATAATTTAAAGCATCCTGACTCACTAAAATATAATCATCAAATATAGATAAATAACCAATATCACTTTGTATAAATAAGGCCTCCGAAGTCAATATAATGTCCTTATCTTCAAAATCCGTTAATTTTGTATGAAAAAGTTCTTCAAACTTTATCTTTAAATTATCAATTTTTGTATATATATCATTTTGATAATCATCTAAGGTATACTGCTTACTTAATTGAATAGGATAATAATTGGCTATCTGACTATCATTACACCCTACATTTCCTCCAATCAATGTTAAACTATCACTCACACCATTATAAGTATGCATTGAAACTTCATCTAAGTTACAAATAACTTGATAAGGAGCATGAACGTTAATATAAAACTCTGCTTCTTGTATTCTATTATAGGGATTCAAACCATCATTAGCAGAAGCTATATTGCTATTATAAAAATAAACTGTTTTCTCTCCTCGTATAATAAGTATAGTAAGATATATATCAGGTATATACCTTACA
>JAJQDJ010000202.1 GCA_021202205.1 Erysipelotrichaceae bacterium | reverse complement strand
CAATGTTTTTTTATTTTAATGACGCACACGGTGCAAATGAGGTTTTTATTTTTATTATATATGGAGGTACTATGAATTTAAGACACCTACAAATATTTATCAAAGTTTATGAAACCAAAAATATGTCACAAGCAGCTAAAGAATTATATATTGCTCAACCTTCAATTTCTTTAGCTATTAAAGAGATAGAAGAACATTACAATACCAAATTATTTGATCGCATTGGTAGGCATCTCCATCCTACCGACATTGTTCATACATATTATCAATATGCCAAGCATGTCATCGATCTTTATGATGAGATGGAAGAAAATATGATACATAATGAATCAAAGGAATTAAAGATTGGTAGTTCAATTACAATTGGTAATTATATATTGCCTGATATTTTAAAGTTATTTAAAAATCAATATCCTAATGTTCAGTTTCATATTATGATTAACAACTCACAATATATTTAACAAGCTATTTACCAAAATGATATAGATTTTGCGATTATTGAAACGGATCCCATCAACAATGATATAATCAAAATCCCATTTATGAAAGATCATCTCTATACGATTTGTTCACCAAATCATCCGTTAACACAAAAAGAGCATCCAGCATTACAGGATATCAAAGATGAAAACTTTATTATGCGTGAAGAAGGAAGTTCTGTCTATAAGCTTGTCAACAGTATCTTTGTATCAAATCAATTAAATATCAAGCCATCATGGCACAGCACCTCATCACAAGCGATTATTAGTGCTGTCGAAAACAATCTTGGTATTTCTACTTTACCCTATTTATTGATTAAACCAGCATTGGATGATAAACGTATTACAACTATTCCAATCAAAGAATTAAATATAGAAAGAAATTATCATATTATCTATCACAAAAATAAATATTTAACACCTCTAGCTTTAAAATTTATTGAAACTTGTCAAAACTATCGAAAATAATAAAAATTGTTTCATTTTGTATTGAAATTTGTTTCATTAATAGATATAATAACCTTGAGGTGATAATCATGCATCAATCATATCTAATCAAACCCGCATCCTCATTATGCAATATGAATTGCCAGTATTGTTTTTACAAAGATGTTTCTGATAATCGTGATATCAATATATATGGAATAATGTCTATAGAAACAATGAAGGAAATTATAGATCAATCTTTATCACAAAGTAACGAAATAACTTATGCGTTTCAAGGTGGTGAACCTACATTAGCTGGATTATCATTTTTTCAAACATTTGTTGATAATGTTAACACAAACAAAGATAAACAAATTATTCATTATTCAATTCAAACTAATGGTATTCTTATTAATGAAGAGTGGCTGTCATTTTTCAAAAAATATCATTTTTTAGTAGGTATATCAATAGATGGTTATAAAGAAAATCATAACAAAGTCAGAATTATGCAAAAAAAGAAAGCTTTGATATAATTATACAAAATCTTATCAAAATTCAAAATTATAATATTCCATATAATGTTTTAACTGTACTAACAAATGATTTATCTCATCATGCTAAAAAATTATATCAATTTTATAAAGATTATCATATAAAATATATACAAATTATACCTTGTTTACCTAAATTAGATAATCAACATGATGAATATAGTTTAACTCCTAAAAATTTCTATTGTTTCTATAGTGAAATTTATAAACTTTGGCTTACTGATTATAAAAAAGGAAACTATCTATCGATATCATTATTCGATCAATTGCTTACAATATTCAAAGGACAATTCCCATCGCTGTGTGGTATGGTTGGAGAATGTCATGTTCAAAACATTATTGAAGCTAATGGCAATATATATCCTTGTGATTTCTATTGTATCGATGAATATCTTATGGGTAATGTATTAAATGATAAAATAAATGAATTAGATGCTCATCACTTTTTAACAAGAGATAGACACACAAATTCACTTATGCATACGTTGTAAATTTAGCAAAATATGTGGTGGCAATTGTCCCCGAATGAATGTTGCATATTTAAAAAATAATTATTGTGCCTATCAAAATTTCTTAGAAGATCATTATAAAGAATTATACAAAATAGCAAATGGAGCAGGATTAAAATGAAAAAAAGAAAAGAATATGTCGATCCAGTGGTTGAGGAATATAAAAAGAAAAGTCCTATCGAAAGTGAGAATCAAAATATTAAAAGAATTTTTAGCAAGTATAAAGTCATAACACATATTTTTATTATAGTATTTCCACCTTATGCACTTTATCGTACATGTTGTGGTAAATCGCAATTTCAATTAGAAGAAAAAATTGCTTATAGTTTTATCTGTATAATGCTTATAGGTGTTTACATATTAGCATGGATTTAAAAAAGGTTGATTCATTATATGAATCAATCTTTTAATTTATAACCTATTTCGGCTAATATAATTTCAATAAAAATAAATAATATGGCTTGGTCATCTAAAAATGAATGAGTTGTTGCTTTAGAAACACACGGTAAAACAAAAGTTTGTTTACAATATTTAGATATCTTATTTTTCTCATTAACAGTAATAAGATAAACATCTGCTCCATTTTCAGTCACTGTTTTTGCAAAATCTGCATACGGAGTATAATTGCCATATGTAGAAAACAAAACAACTAAGTCCCCTTTTTTTAAAATGTTTTCCAAAACCTGTACTAAAACCATGTCGGTGACAGCTTCAGCATCAACACCTATTTTTGATAATCGATAACGCAATTGCATAGCTGAAAGCCCTGTTCTATTATTACCAATAATTTTAATACGCTTAGTATCCAACATTGCCACTACAAGTTCTTTAACTTTGTTTAAATCAATAGTGTTATTTATCTGCTTAATAAAACCTTCATATATAGAGGTAATGGAAGCAATCGTATTCATTTGTTCATCATCATTATTTTGATCTCGTTCTCCTGAAACAAGATATCTCGATAATTCAAATTTAAATTCCGCAAATCCAGAATACCCTATCTTTTTTGAAAAACGTATAATAGCTGCTTTAGATGTCTTTGTTTTTTCAGCAATCGTTTCTATTGGATAACGTGCTAAATCACCTGGATTTTCCATTATCCATGCATATATTAATTTCTCTGTATTCGTATATTCATTGATGTATATATCTAATCTACTCAATGGATTCATCTTCTTCTCACCCCATTTTTAATCATTATATCATATCAGTTTTATTGAAACAAGTTTTAAAAAACATACATTAAAGTGACATATAAGACCCGTATTGTAAAATGAAACTGGAATTAAGGGAGGGCTGATTTGGAGGGC
>JAJQDJ010000090.1 GCA_021202205.1 Erysipelotrichaceae bacterium | reverse complement strand
AAAGGAACAGGTAGTGAAAAGCCCATATATTATAACAAGCTTTGACACTACCATATACATAACGAGGTGATACAGATGAAAAGATTGTTAGTAGTCGTTGATTATCAGAATGATTTTGTATGTGGCAGCTTGGGATTTGATAAGGCAAAAGAATTAGAGGATCGTATTGTATATTTAATTAAAGAATATCGTATGAATGGTGATGAAGTGATTTATACAATGGATACGCATCAAAGTAATTATCTTGATACTTATGAAGGTCAACATTTACCTATTGAACATTGTATTGAACATAGTGAAGGATGGCAATTATATGGAAAAGTTAAAGATTTACTTCAAGATAGTTTATGTTTTAAAAAAAATACATTCCCATCATTAGATTTGGCATATTACTTAGAAGATAAAAAATATAAAGATATTACTTTTGTAGGTTTAGTATCTAATATATGTGTCATTTCAAATGCCATTATGGCCAAAGCAGCACAGTGCGAAACACCTATTCGTGTTGATTTAAAAGGTATAGGAAGCAGTGATGAAAAAGCCCATCAAGCTTGCATCGAAGTGATGAAATCATTGCAAATTGAAATGATTGAATAAAAGATAACATAGTGTTATCTTTTTTTGTTTTTCTCATTTATAATATAATACAAAATATTTAAAAGTTTTCTAAAATCTTAAGAATTAATTATTAAAAAATAAAAAAGATATTGTATACAATTAAAATTGGAGTTATAATCTTGTTAATCATTAAGGGGGTTTTAATTTATGGAAATTAAAATAGAAAGAGCGGCAACGCTAAAAGAAAAACCAGATCAAAATAATCTTGGCTTTGGAAATTATTTTACTGATCATATGTTTATGATGGATTGGGACAAGGGACAAGGTTGGCATGATGCAAGAATTGTACCATATGCTCCAATTCCTATGGATCCAGCTACTATGGTATTACATTATGCTCAAGAAACATTTGAAGGATTAAAGGCTTATCGTAATCCTAATGGGGAAATCTTATTGTTTAGACCAGAAATGAACGCGAGAAGAATGATTAATTCTAATAGACGTATTTGTATGGCTGAAATACCAGAAGATATGTTTGTTGAAGCAGTTGAAGCAATCGTAAAATATGAACAAGATTGGATTCCTACTGCACCAGAAACTTCATTATATATTCGTCCATTTGTTTATGCATCTCAACCAGGTGTTGGGGTTCATCCAGCTGATAGTTATAAATTTATTATTATCTTATCACCTGTAGGAGCTTATTATCCTGAAGGTATTGATCCAGTTAAGATTTGGGTTGAAGATGAATACGTTAGAGCTGTTAAAGGTGGTACTGGTTTCACTAAATGTGGTGGAAACTATGCTGCTAGTATTGCTGCACAAGTCAAAGCTGAAAGCCATGGTTATACACAAGTATTATGGTTAGATGGTGTTCATAGAAAATATGTTGAAGAAGTTGGTACAATGAATGTTATGTTCTTAATCAACGATACGGTTGTAACCGCAGCACTTGAAGGTTCAGTATTGCCTGGTGTAACTAGAGATTCTATTATTCATATCCTAAAAGATTGGGGATATAAAGTAGAAGAAAGAGAATTAAGTATTGATGAATTAATGGATGCTGCTCGAGATGGTTCATTAAAGGAAGCTTGGGGTACTGGTACAGCTGCAGTTATTTCTCCAATTGGTGAATTATGTTATAAAGGGGAAGAAATTATTGTTCATGATTTTAAGATTGGTGAATTAACACAAAAGCTTTATGATACTTTAACTGGTATCCAATGGGGCAAATTAGAAGACAAATACAACTGGACAAGAATTGTAAAATAGAAAAGAAGATCGCTTAGCGATCTTCTATTTTTTTATACTCTCTTAATTCCCCTACATACTTCGTTGCAGGACGAATAATACGATTAGAATAAAGCTTATTTTCAACATTATGGGCAATCCATCCGACCGTTCTTGCTATTACAAATAATAATGGATAAAGATCACTCGGAATACCTAACATTTCATAAACAAGGCCACTATAATAATCAACATTCGTAGAAACATGTATACCCTTACGTTCATACATCTTTTCAATCGCCAATTCAGCAAATCGTTTATAGAAATAGTATTTTTTTTGCATACCTTTTTCTATCGCTAATTCTTCACATTTCTGAGACAGGATTTCACTACGAGGATCACTTAATGTATAAACTGCGTGACCTATACCATAAATCAAACCAGAATTATCGTTATAATCCTTATCTAAAATACGATCAATAATAACATTCATTTGTTCATCTGTAGCATCCAATCCTAAATCATCAATAACCAAATCCAATTGTTGCTTAACAGCCAAATTAGCTCCACCATGACGTGGTCCTTTAAGAGATCCTATAGCACCTGCTAATGAAGAATAAATATCAGTACCAGTCGAAGAAATAACAACATTCGTAAATGTTGAATTATTTCCTCCACCATGATCAGCATGCAATACCAGAGCAACATTTAATACTTCAACTTCTTTATCAGTAAAATTCCCATCATCTCTAAGTAAAGCCAAAATAGACTCCGCAATACTATAATCAGGATTAATATGATGAATAATCAAACTCTCATCATCAAAATAATGAACTTTTGTTTGATATGTATAACACACAATACTAGGAATTTTAACAAGCATATTAATTCCTTTCTCTAAAGTTTCCATAATACCAGTATTATCAGGATCATCATCATAGCTATAAAACATCAAGACTTCTCTTTGCAGCTTATTCATCAAATTTTTCGCTGGATGCATTAAAATACTGACTTCCAAATAATGATGAGGCAACTCATAATAATCACTTAATAGTTCCTTAAAATCGTCAAACTCCTGTTTATTAGGTAAATATCCAAACAGTATTAGGAAACAAACCTCTTCAAACATATAACGAGAACCACTATAACCCTCAATCAAATCCTTCACATTAATACCACGATAATATAAACGACCATAATCATCAATCTTTTTATCGCCTTCACGTCTATATCCAACGACATCAGAAATCTTTGTTAGCCCAACCAAGACTCCTGTTCCATCATCATTTCTCAAACTCTTCTTAACAGAATATGTTGTATAGAGTTCATTGTCAATTTCATTTTCTACTAATGACTTTTCAAAATAATTTTGAATCCTACTTTTCATGCACAACATCTCCTTTTCATAATGCACACATTATAGCATATTCTTGTATAATTGTATACTCAAGTTTCGCACTTCAAAAATGGCATCATTAATATAAAAACATGGATAA
>JAJQDJ010000028.1 GCA_021202205.1 Erysipelotrichaceae bacterium | reverse complement strand
TGCCCTCCAAATCAGCCCTCCCTTAATTCCAGTTTCATTTTACAATACGGGATATGTAAAATGTTATTTCCAAAATATAAAACTGATTGAAAATAAACGATAACAATGGTATAATTTTAGACATGGAGGAATGTTAAAATGGATAAAAAAACAATCAAAGATATTGAAGTCGCTGGAAAAACTGTCTTAGTTCGTGTTGACTTCAATGTACCAAGAAACAAAGAAACAGGAGAAATTACAAATGACAACCGTATCGTTGCCGCTTTACCAACATTAAAATATTTATTAGAACAAAAACCAAAAGCAATTGTATTGTTCTCTCACTTAGGTAAAGTAAAAACTGAAGAAGACAAAGCTAAAAATGATTTAGCAGTTGTTGCTCCAAGATTATCTGAATTATTAGGTGTAGACGTTAAGTTTGTTAATTGTACAAAAGGTCCTGAATTAGAAGAAGCAGTAAAAGCTGCTGATAATGGTCAAGTTATCTTAGTACAAAACACTCGTTATGAAAAAGGCGAAAGCAAGAATGATCCTGAATTAGGTGCTTATTGGGCATCATTGGGTGATGTATTCGTAGAAGATGCATTTGGTTCTGTACATAGAGCTCATGCTTCAACTGCTGGTATTCCTGCTCATTTACCATCTGCAGCTGGTTTCTTAGTAGAAAAAGAAATCGCTTATATTGGAAAAGCTGTTAGTGATCCTGAAAGACCAATGGTTGCTATCTTAGGTGGTGCTAAAGTTTCTGATAAGATTTTAGTTATTGAAAACTTATTAAAGATTGCTGATAAAGTTATCGTTGGTGGAGGTATGTCATATACTTTCGCAGCTGCTCAAGGTCATACAGTTGGTACTTCTTTACTTGAAGAAGATCGTATTCCTGTAGCTAAAGAATTAATTGAAAAAGCAGGAGATAAATTAATCTTACCTGTAGATGCAGTTATTAATAATGGATTCTCTGAAGAAGGAGATATCAAACTTTGTGAAGGCGATATTCCTGATGGATACATGGGATTAGATATTGGTCCTAAATCTATTGAAAACATTAAGAATGCATTAGATGGTGCTAAAACAGTTATTTGGAATGGCCCAATGGGTGTATTTGAAATGGAAACATTCGCAAAAGGTACAATCGAAGTATGTAAAGCTTTAGCTGCTTTAGATGATGCTAATACTATTATCGGTGGTGGAGATAGTGCTGCTGCTGTTATGCAATTAGGATTTGCTGATAAAGTTTCTCACATTTCTACTGGTGGAGGAGCTTCATTAGAATATATGGAAGGTAAAGTTTTACCTGGTATTGCTGCAATTGATGACAAATAATTAGGGAGAATAGAAAAATGAGAAAACCAATTATCGTAGGAAACTGGAAAATGAATAAAACAATTGCTGAAACAAAAGCTTTTATTAAAGCTGTTGATCCAGCAGTTACTGACGAAGCTGATTGGGGTATTGCAACTCCATACTTATCTTTAGCTGCAGCTAAAGCTGATGCTAAAAATTTAATTATTGCTGCTGAAAACTGCCATTTCAAAGACAGTGGTGCTTATACTGGTGAAGTTAGCGTAGCTATGTTAAAAGAAATCGGTGTTGAATGGGTAATTTTAGGACACTCTGAAAGAAGACAATATTTTGGTGAAACTGATGAAACAGTTAATGCTAAAATGATCCAAGTATTGACTAATGATATGACTCCAATCGTTTGTGTTGGTGAAACATTAGAACAATATGAAGCAGGAATTACTAAAGATGTTGTAAAGACTCAAACAGTTGCTGCATTTAAAGATGTATGTCCAAAATGCGCTTCAAGAGTTGTTATTGCATATGAACCTGTATGGGCTATTGGTACTGGTAAAACAGCTACTAATGAAATCGCTCAAGATGTTATTGGCTATATTAGAAGCGTTGTTGCTGAATTATATGGACAAGAAGTTGCTGATGAAGTAAGAATCCAATATGGTGGATCAGTTAAACCTGCTGGTTTAAAAGCTTTATTAGAACAACCTGATATCGATGGTGCATTAGTTGGTGGAGCTTCATTAGTTGAAGATTCATACAAAGAAATGATTGCTGCATTAGATTAATTTGATTGTTTAAAACTCTCCTTTACGGGAGAGTTTTTTATGTGTTACAATTATTTCAGGGAGGGATCATGATGGATGCTGAAAATACTTTTGGATATTATTTTGAATTAAGGCGTCGTTTAGAATATAACATATTATGGGATTCTTTGAAGTATAAAACCGAATATGGTGCAGCCGAAAGAGGTTATCAATATATTGCTGTATATACAGCTGGAAATCTCGCGTTATATTTAGATTGTGACGATGATTTGGCAGAAATTCTTACCATGTGTTTAGCTTCATTCTTTCCATCTTATGGAGAAGCAGGGTTAGAGTGTGTAATTGATTATATGAAAGAAAAAGGATTATTTACATCCACATCTGATTTGGCTATTAACTATATAGAAGATCGATTGGAAATAGAAGGTGTTGTCATAGCACCTGAATTCGACGTACTTTTACATGAGTTATTTGATGGTAACGAAAGAACCATGGAAATCCAAATTGCTAGATTATGTCATGATATGATTAAAAAGATTAAAATCGTCGAAAACAATTCTAATAAAAATCGTCATGATTTACTTAATCAGATTCCAGACGAAATACAAAAGGCAACAAAAGAAAATCATGTTCTTACCAATAGTTCAACATTAGAACAACTCTATAATAATCTTACGACTATCCATAAACCATCATTAACTACTGAACAATATCAAAAATGCATTTCTATATTAGATGAATTTTGCGATAATGGAAACAATATAGAAGGTATATATGAATATATGTCTTATGGATTCAATGATGAAAAATCAATACATAATACATGGAGGAAAACAATGGTAACATTAATGAAAGTTAAAGATATTCATCAATACTATGATAGATTAAGACATAGTTTAGATTATTCTGAATTTTGGCATACATTACAATTTAAAACCGAATATGGACCAGCAGAAAAAGCTACCAAAGAAAGTCATGTTCTTACCAATAGTTCAACATTAGAAGAACTCTACAACAATTTAACTACTATCAATAAACTATCATTAACTGCCCAACAATATCAAAAATGTATATCGAGCTTGAATAAATTAACTGATAATGGAAACAATATAGAAGGCATTTATGAATATATCAGTTATGGTTATTGTTATATGTGAAGAAATATCTTGATATCAATGTCATTAAGTTAAGATTTGGTGACATTCCCCTTCTCAAAAATGAGAA
>JAJQDJ010000252.1 GCA_021202205.1 Erysipelotrichaceae bacterium | reverse complement strand
TGAATTTATTTAAAAATCTTTTAAATTTCTTCTTGACATTTTACCAGACGACTAACTGTTGTAATATCATTCATCAAGATTATATGCTCTATAAAATTCCTCTAAGGCTAAGGATAAATTATACTCTTCAAGTTCTGCTGCACGTTGTATATCATATGCAATCGAACTACGTGATAATTTTCTTTTTTTAATTTTTTTAATGTATATTTTTCCCGAGCTTGTTTTAATATGAATATTTTCATATCTCACCTGCTTGTATTCCTTCAGAATTTTGTTCCCAATCTGTTCATATAATTTTTTCATTTCAGCTTCTTTGATTGTTGCTATATTCTCATTTGATTCATGATTCATTACATCTTCCAATAATTCGAGTGTTGACATCCACTTATCAATAGATTCTTTAACCTGACTATCATTATTAATAATTTCATCAATCATGTCATCAATATAATGCTTATAAGGTTTCATATTCAATGAATAATATGATAGTCTACCTGTTTTAGGTAGATATCGGTGTAGATTAATTAATGTTATTTTTTCTTTACCAAGTCTTTTATCAACATTTTTAAGTATTTCCTGAAATTGAATATCCTTATCTTTAAAAACCTGTTCATATGATTTGGAGGTTTTATCTTCTAATTCCTTTCTTGCAGAAAGCTCCGTAAAAAAGAATCGTTTAAAAGCTTTTAACTGTGTTTTTGTAATTTTACCTCGTGTCCTTGTTTGAGTCTTTTCTAAAAATGATAAATGAATATGAGGATGTTCTGTATTGCTATGATAGTCAGCCCACCAGATAATGTTATCATAATCAAGTTTCAAGGATTTCATAAATTTTTTCATAGCTTCTTCTACAACAATATTCCATTCATCTACCGATTCAATTCCACATGCTTTCAGTTCATCAAAACTTTCTACTGATATGACTGTATCAAAAAATAGATTACCTTTTTTATTAAAAGATTGTGATAACATATTTCGCAATTCTTGTCTTGCATCATTATCACCATGAGGTATCAAACCAATGGAACTCATGGTCTCTTCTAACGCATGACTTTGAGTATACCCAAAAAAACCATCATCTCTTTTGTTTACTTCCTGTTTAAAATCTTTTGATTCATCACGATCTGTATATTTATACCAGCCTGTAATAGCTTCTGTATCTACAATACCTTTAAATCTGCTGTTTTTTGGTGCTTGTGATCCATATTCTAAAAACCTAAATGTCGCTATCTTCATTTTCTCTTAACTCCAGTTCCTGTTCTTTTAATTTTTGATATTCCAACTGTTTCTTATACATATATTTTATTTCTGAAGAAAAATAATATGTATCATAAGTTATCATAGCTATAATCTTTTTGGACTGCTTTCCTATCGTATTGCATATTTTTTTATTAGTGATTCTAACCTGAATACCATTATAAAGATATCTACCTCTGATATGATAATAACTGATTGGAATAATATTCTGTATTAATATATAACTAGGTGTCTTAACAAAACTATACTTAATAATTGATTTAAAGCCTTCACTCATCACTTTCTCATACTTTTCTTTAGGTGCCTTTGACACAGGAATCATCCACAATAAACCATTATCTTCCTGTTTATATAAAACAAAAGGTCGATTCTTTTTCATTGGATATAATTTAGGATATGATTCATCATAAATAGAATCATCTAATACATATAGTGCATATGGTACTATACTGATTCTTTTATTGATCTCGCTATTTATACCTTTTACCTTTTTTAAAATTATATTTTCAATATAATTAATTGAAGCTTCTAATTATTTATCATGTGAGATTTTTTCTAGCTCAATAATACATTCTCTATACTTGATACATTCCTCAATAGTTAATGAACTTAAATCATAGTTTTTGATATTTATAAATATTTTAGATAAATGATTGTTTATCCATTTTGCTATGAATATAGATTCCTCTGAAGAAGTGATTATCTTATCTTCTAAAACAATAACATACTTATCATTGTTTTGAATCAAAGAATAGCCATCAAATTTCAATATATCCATAGCATACTTTGGTATTAGCTTTTCTAATTGCTTCATAACATTGCCCTCCTAAAATATAAACATTTATTTTAGTTGTCTGTTCTGTTTGAAGCAATTTCTGCTAACAACTTATATAACCTTTATTTTTTAATGTATCACCATGACAGCATGTCATGGTGATTAGCATTTTTTTGGATTTTCACTCATTAGTATATCTATTTATTTTATTAATAATTTCTTGTGCTTGGTCGATTAATTCCTGAAGTTGAAAGATTTGTTCTTTAAGATAAACGTTTTCTTCAGAAATCGACTTATAGTTTTCTTTATGTTCATTAATAAAAACACTATCATCTAAAAATATATAAACTGGAATATTTAATGCATTTGCATTTTTTTTAATGTGTCTTTTGAGGGTTTATATCTGCCTTGTTCATAGTGACCAATTTGCTGATAAACTATGTCACATTTTTTGCCTAACTGTTTTTGAGTTAAACCTTTTTGTTTCCTATAGTATCTTATTTTTTCACCGATTGATATAATTGATATATCATCAGTATCAATTTGATTGTTCAAGCAATCATCACTTACTTTCATAAGTTCATATTCAGATACATTTAAAGCAAGTGCTAGTTTTTCTAAATTATCCATTTTTGGTTTTACTCTGTTTGATTCATATCTTCTAATCTGAACTTCATTTATTCCACATAGTTCTTCTAGTTGCTTTTGCGTCAATCCTTTTTCTTTCCTTATTGATTTCAATAATTGACCATTAAAATCATATATAATTTCATTTACGTCACTCATAAATTCACCCTTTCTAAATAGGTTTATTTAAAAAAACACAGTTAGTGGATAAATGAAAAACAGTACTAATAAAAAGTACCACTAACTGTGTAGCAGGATAAGGAGTTTTGTAAACATTTCGGTATACTAAAACTCATTTGGACAAATCAACAACGTTGATTTTCATTTGATTAAATGCCATTTTTTTAATTTTTGAATATTTGAAACCGTGGTACTTTTTATTGTTAACATATGGTATATCTACTAAAAGTACCACTAAAAACTTGAAAATATGAATTTATTTTTCTATTTAATTGCATATTTTACAAGATTTTATTTTCTAAGGATTCAATTGAATCTTCCAAAACTTTTAATTCTTTTCGTATTTCTTCTAAAATGGAATTATGAAATACTGCTGTTTGTCTGTTGACTCTACATACCCAATCAGCACATAAAATATGTGTATGCGTCAAATAGCGAGGTGGGAGATCCAATAAGGTATGGTATGCTATATGG
>JAJQDJ010000057.1 GCA_021202205.1 Erysipelotrichaceae bacterium | reverse complement strand
AGGCTGCCTCCAAATCAGCCCTCCCTTAATTCCAGTTTCATTTTACAATACGGGTAATAGTAAAACTTTTAAAAATTTCAAAAAAATTATTGACTACTTAGTTATGTTTTGCTATTATATATTAGCACGATAAATTGGGATATAGCCAAGTGGTAAGGCAACAGACTTTGACTCTGTCATTTCCCTGGTTCGAGTCCAGGTATCCCAGCCATATTGGAGGTTTAGCTCAGTTGGGAGAGCATCTGCCTTACAAGCAGAGGGTCAGCGGTTCGAGCCCGTTAACCTCCACCATTTGAATATTGCCGGCTTAGCTCAACTGGTAGAGCAACTGACTTGTAATCAGTAGGTTGAGGGTTCAAGTCCTTTAGCCGGCACCACGGAGAGGTAGCGAAGTGGCTAAACGCGGCTGACTGTAACTCAGTTCCTTTTGGTTCGATGGTTCGAATCCGTCCCTCTCCACCATTCGTGACCCGTTAGCTCAGTTGGTAGAGCATCTGACTTTTAATCAGGGGGTCAGGCGTTCAAGTCGCCTACGGGTCACCATTTTTATTTATTGTTGCCCAAGTGGCGAAATTGGTAGACGCACAGGACTTAAAATCCTGCGGACCTTAAAATCCGTGCCGGTTCGACTCCGGCCTTGGGCACCATTTTTTTTATGCAGGTGTAGTTCAATGGTAGAACTTCAGCCTTCCAAGCTGACTACGTGAGTTCGATTCTCATCACCTGCTCTTCTAGTTCTCATATGAGGACTTTCTTTTATGAATAAAATTTATATTATTTACTATAATTATTATATAAATTACGATATAATAATTGTACAAATATGGAATTGAATTACAATTTCGTACAAAGGAGAGATATAAATGTATCATAGAACAATATTTAATCGTATAATTAATTCACTCAAACATTATCCTGTTGTCATTGTTACAGGACCTAGACAAGTTGGAAAATCTACAGAAGTGTATAAATTAATACAGAATGGTTTTCATTATGTTTCATTGGATAATATTTCTAATCGAAGAGAAGCATTAGAAGATCCAGAATTTTTTATACAACAACATGGTATTCCTCTTATTATTGATGAAATACAATATGCACCAATATTAATGGAAGTGATAGAATCAGTAGTTAATGAAAAAAGATTAAAAGAGGAAAGTGCTAATGGTATGTTTGTATTAACAGGTTCTCAAACGTTTTCGATGATGAAAGGTGTGACACAATCTTTAGCTGGAAGAGCAAGTATTCTTAAAATGATGCCATTAAGTTATAGTGAAATTGTTGGAAAAGAAGAAATTCCATTCTTACCTTCACTAGAAATATATAATAAATCATTTGATTCGATTAATGTGAATGATTTATATAAGATAATAGTAAGAGGTATGTATCCTGAACTATATAAAGATAGGGATAGTGATACATTTGAATATTATGAAAATTATGTCAATACCTATATAGATAGAGATGTATCAGAACTCATTAATATAAAAGATAAATTAGCTTTTCATAATTTTTTACAATATATTGCATCATTAACGTCACAACAAGTGAATTACTCAGATATATCTAAAAACATTGGCGTTGATTCTAAAACAATTAAATCATGGATATCTATATTGGAAACAAGTGGTATTATTTATCTTATTCAACCATATAGTGAATATAAATTATCAAAGCGTATTACGAAATCTCCAAAACTCTATTTTTGTGATACCGGATTAGCTGCTCATTTAGCACGTGTGAATAATCCAAAATATTTGATGATTAGTAATTTGGCAGGTGCTTTTATGGAAACATATGCGATGAATGAAATAAAAAAATCATATGAAAATAATGGTTTAAAATTTGATGGCTATTATTATAGAGATAATCATCAAAATGAAATTGATTTAATTTTAATTAATAATATGAAGCTTCATTGTATTGAAATTAAGAAAGGTAGTATGTTTGAAAAGAAACATATAAAGAGTTTTCATCAATTAGATAATAGTCAATATGAAATGGGCACATCATGTATTATTTGTAATACAGAAAAGAATTATGCTATTAATAGGGATGTATTAGTATTATCCGTATCATGTATTTAAAAAGCTATGAAATAATTGCATATGCATATTTCATAGCTAATATTCTTCTAACAGCTGTATCAATTATTTTCTCGGAAATAGTCCCATCATTAACAGCATCAATGACCTCTTGTTTTTGTTTTACAAAATTAGAAGAAATAATCATATCATTACCTGCTAAAACAGCTAAAACAGCAGCACTACCATTTTGAACATAATCTAGAACTGCTTCCATTTTTAAATCATCAGTTATAATAACACCACTAAATCCTAATTCATTTCTTAAAATTTCATGAACATTTTTAGATAAAGATGCAGGATAATCTTTATCTATACAAGTTACAACATTATGAGAAACTAATATAGTAGAAACATTAGATTCAATACCAGCACTAAAAGGCAAAAAATCTGATGTTTCAAATATTTCATAATCTCTTTCATCAATGACTATATCAGTATGAGTATCACCATTACTGCCATATCCAGGAAAATGTTTTAGACATGAGATAATATTGGATGTATTCATTGTTTCGACAACAGTCGAAACATATGTAGATGTTTCACTAGCAGCTTTACCAAAAGATCTATCATATATAAAATCACTATTAGAAGTTGATACATCAGCTACGGGGGCAAAATTCATATTAAGGCCAATACTTAATAATAATTCAGACTTTTCTTTAGAATCCTCAATAATAGCATCATATCCACCTTCTTCATATAATTGTTGTGGTGATTTAAATTTAGTACTTCTAAAAGCAGTATTGGAACTGACTCTTACAACTGTTCCACCCTCTTCGTCAACACCTAATAATAAAGGTATTTTGCTTGCATTTTGACATTCAATCAGTTCTTCTAATATTGATGCTTTTGTTTCATCTCTAAAATCTTTTTGAAATAATATATATCCACCAGGATTTTCTTCTTTTATTTGATTTATAACATTAGCAGTTGTTGGATATCTAGCAATGAACATTTGTCCTATTTTTTCTTCTAATGTCATTGTAGACATGAGTTTTTCAGCTTGATCATAGTATTCTTCAAATAATTCTTTTGTTTCATTAGTATCTGTATCTGTAATATATTGATCTGTATTAGTTTCAACAATATCGTTTGATTCGTCATATATATGATGATTAAATATATTTATTCCAACGCATATAACAGCAATTGTAAGAATTAGAAGTATTATTTTTTTAGTCCCCGAATTGCAAGCAGAAAGTGAAATTAAGATGAAAAAAATTTAATTTTTATA
>JAJQDJ010000228.1 GCA_021202205.1 Erysipelotrichaceae bacterium | reverse complement strand
GAAAGGAACAGGTAGTGAAAAGCCTAAATATTATACCAAGCTTTGACACTACCAAGAAGTTTTTAAGGAGAAAGTTATGAAGGATATATATGCAGTATTAGATATAGGAAGTGCAACAGTTAAATTACTTGTTGGTGAATCTGTAAGTGCCAATATCAATATTTTATTTGCTAAAAAGATTACCAGTCATGGAATAAAAAAAGGAAATATTGAAAAAATGGATGTTGTTGTCGATGAAGTTAAGCAATTGATTCATGAAGCCTCAACTACTTTGGGTGCACCTATTACGCGCGTTGCCTTATGTATTCCTTCTGTCCATGCCCATATCTATCAAAGCGACGGGATTACAAAAGTCAATTCTCCTTTAGATCAAATTACTAGTGAAGATGTTGTTAGAGCATTACGTTTGTCAAAACGCTTTGAATTAAAAAAAGATGAAGAAATTATTTCTGTCATACCAACAATGTTTCAACTAGATACCAAAACAACGAAAGATGTGCCGATAGGTCAGAAATCTGTTTCTTTGAAAGCTGAATCATTGATTATTACAACCAAAAAGAAGATTCTTTATGAATATATCAATGCTGTAGAAAAAGCAGGTTTAGAAGTTTTAGATATTACAATTAATGCTTATGCATGTGCCAAAGAGGCATTTGATGAAGTCTATTTGCAAGAGGGTGCAATTTTGATAGATATTGGATATCGTTCATCGACTATCGCCTTTTTTGAGAGTGGTTATTTAAAATATATTGCACAGGCTCATGTTGGTGGTTATGATTTGACTAAAAAGATTGCTACAACTTGGCAAATTCCGATGGATAAAGCTGAAATTTATAAAGTAAAATATGGTTCTTGTGATGAGGATATTGGTGATGAAGATATTATACATACAACGCAAGATAAGGACTTTGAAAAACATTATACACAAAAAGATTTATCCCAGGTTTTAATCAAGGGTGTAGAAGAAATTATGGCTGTTATTAAAACAAAGATTGATATTATTAATGATGGTCGAAGTTATGAGACTGTGATTGTTGGTGGTGGTGGGGAACTACCACAAATAGATAGGATTTCAACACGTGTTTTAGGATCTCCTGTGAGGATTTATCGACCTGATACAATTGGTGCAAGAGATATGTCTTTTGTTTCGTGCTTAGGAATGATGTATTATTTGATTGATCGTGCTAAGATATTTGGAACTATGGAATCTTCATTGGTGTTACCAGATATTACAGGGACGATGAGTATAAGATTTAAAGGTTTAACGAAAGCCAAAACAAATGATAATGAGAAAAAGAAAGGTAAGCTAAGTAAAGCGATTGAAAACTTTTTTAGCAAAGAAGAATAAAGGTGAGGATAAAGATGGATACGAATATGGATTTTGTGCAAGTAGCTAAAATTAAGGTTATTGGTGTTGGTGGTGGTGGCTGTAATGCTGTTAGCAGAATGGCTAATGATGGAGTTAGAGGTGTTGAATTTTATGTAGCTAATACAGATGCTCAAGTATTAAAAGGGATTAATATTGATAATAAAATTGTATTAGGAAAAGATTTAACACATGGTTTAGGTGCTGGAGGAAATCCAGAAGTAGGCCGTAAGGCTGCTTTAGAAACAGAAGAAGAAATTAAAGAAGCATTAGATGGTGCGAATATGGTATTTATTGCTGCTGGTATGGGTGGTGGCACAGGTACTGGTGCAGCTCCTGTTGTTGCTAAGATTTCTAGGGATTTGGGTGCTTTGACAATTGGTGTTGTGACTTCACCATTTATGTTTGAAGGACCAAAGGTTATTCGCCAATCTCAATCTGGTTTGGCTGAATTAAGAGAAAATGTAGATTCAATTATTGTTGTATCTAATGATAGATTATTAGAGGCTATAGGTAGAAAACCAATGTCTGAAGCATTTACAGAGGCTGATAATGTTTTAAGACAAGCTGTGCAGACAATTACTGACTTGATTGCAATTCCTGCATTTATTAATTTGGATTTTGCAGATGTTTCTTCTATTATGAAGGATCGTGGATCTGCTTTAATAGGTATTGGTATGAGTGATGGTGAGAACAAGGCAGAAGAAGCTGCTTTAAGAGCGATATCTTCACCATTATTAGATGTGTCTATTGCGGGAGCTCAAGATGCGATTGTTAATGTGACAGGTGGACCTAATATTACTTTATATGATGCTAATACAGCTTTAGCTACAATTAGAGAAGCAGTTGGCAATGAAGTGAATACTATTTTAGGTGTAGCTATCAATGATAATTTAGATGATCAAGTTATTGTTACAGTTATAGCTACAGGATTTGAAAATAATTTAGATGAAAATGGTCCTCAGCCAAAAACAACAACGAAGCCTGTTGAATCTAACGATTCAAATAAGAAGTATAATATGTTCGGTGAAGATATTGAAGATGATGATGACGATGAAGGTCCAGTTTTTCTAAAAAATAGAAGATTATAGGAATTGTGTTTATGTATAAACTAGGTTTTATTGGAATGGGTAATATGGCAGGTGCGATTGCTTGTGGTGTTGCTCAATCTGGATTTTTAAAGGGCGATGAAATGATAGCTTTTGATATTGTTTCTTCACAGCTTGATAAGTTGGATCCATATCATATTCAAAAAGCTTCCAATGAAAAAGAAGTTATAGAAAAAAGCGATATTGTTTTTATAGGTGTTAAACCTCAGGTTGTTGAAGCCGTTATTGCTCCTCTTAAGGAAGCACTAAGAAATAAAGCTATTATTTCTATTGTGTTAGGATACGACTTTCAAAAGTATGAGAGTCTTTTAGACGCTTCTACTAGACATATATTCGTCATGCCTAATACACCTGCACTGGTTCTTAATGGTATGTCTCTTATGGAGGAAAAGCATTCTTTAACTGAAGAAGAATTGAATTTCACAAAAGATTTATTTGCATCTATTGGAAGCGTTGAAATTGTTCCAAGCCATTTGATGAATGCGGCTGGTACATTGAGTGGCTGTGGACCTGCTTTTGTATATATGGTTATTGAAGCATTAGCAGATGGTGCCGTAAAAGAAGGAGTACCAAGAAGTATGGCCTATAAGCTTGCATCACAAACAGTTGCTGGAGCTGGTATGATGCAACTTAAGACAGGACTTCATCCAGGCGTACTTAAAGATCAAGTTTGTTCACCTGGTGGATCAACTATTAGAGGTGTGAAAGCATTAGAGGATGCAGGTATAAGATCGGCGTTTATAAATGCTATTGAAAAAGGATGTCATAAATAAAACAGTTCATTGAGCAATGTCATTAACTTAAGATTTGGTGACATTCCCCTTCTCAAAAATGAGAAGGGGTCTTTTTTATTT
>JAJQDJ010000160.1 GCA_021202205.1 Erysipelotrichaceae bacterium | reverse complement strand
ACCCGTAAAGTCATTAACATATAATTTCTTAAAAATAAACTTAATGACATTGAATTCCTTAGCCTTTATAATAGCGGTGCAAATAAACGTAAGACAGCTTCAAAGAAGCCTCTGAAACGACGACTATAGTCCTGAGATATTTTCTTGCTTAGAGATAGTGTTTCATCGAAATCATCAAGTATATCTTTTATTGTATCAGGCTGAGTCAACATGACATTGCATTCAAAATGAAGATAGAAACTACGATAATCAAAGTTGATCGTCCCAACTGTCGCAATACGCTTGTCACATATAACCATTTTAGCATGTAAGAAACCAGGTTGATATTCATAGAATTCGATACCTTCTTTAATCAATGAATAATAATAAGATCTGGTGACTCTATAAACTGTTTTCTTATCAGGAATACCTGGCGTAATGATTTTAATCGTTACACCCTTCCTTCTTGCAAGAATAAGATCTTTCTTCATTGTATCATCAATAATAAAATAAGGTGTCATAATAAGGATTTCTTCTTTAGCCTGATTAATCATATTAGCATAGATGTTTTCACCTGTTCTTTCTTCATCGAGTGGTGAATCTCCATAAGCGACTACAAAGCCTTCTTGTTTATCAAAACAAGGGTGATATTTTGTTGGTTTAAAATCTTCATAATTCAAATTTTCATATTTATAAGCATTCCATGTTGTTAGAAACATGGTTGTGAGATTCCATACACCTTCACCTTCTAAACGTATACCTGTATCTTTCCAATGACCAAATCTTTGTTTGGCATTGATATATTCATCAGCTAAATTGAAACCTCCAGAATAACCAATATAACTGTCAATAACGCATATTTTCTTATGATCTCGATTATTCATAGCTAATGATAATACTGGCTTAAAAGGATTAAAGACAACACAATCTATTCCCAATTCTTTGATTTTTCTATCATAATTAAAAGGTAAATAAGAGACACTACCTACATCATCATACATGAATCTAACTTTAACACCTTCATCAACCTTTTGTTTCAACAAGTCTAATATTGTATCAAGCATTAATCCAGGACAAATAATAAATTATTCCATTAAAATATAATGCTTAGCATTCTTCATATCCCTCAGTATATCAATATAACAATAATCCCCTAAAGAATAATACTTCGTCTTGGTATGAGCATAAGTACCAAATCCTAAATCTTTTAAATATGTTAAACCATCATAACGATATTGTTCAGAAATATCATGATCCATCACGGCAACATCTTTAATATCAATCTGTTCTTTTTCTAATCTTTTTCGTAAAAATCTTGAAGGTCTTTTATTACCAATCAATAAATACAAAAATCCACCTAAAACAGGAAATATTAATATAAGAGTAATCCACGATATCTTATAAGAAGGATTTTCTTCTTTATTCACTAACCATAATACAACAAATATACTTAATATTTTTAAAACATAATTCAGCCAGGAAACAACTTCTAAAATTTGACTATAAACCAAAAACCACCATAATAGTTGCAATACAATTAATAAGCCATAATCAAATAATCGACTTAAAAATATCTTAGGCACCTTCATAAGGAATCATCTCCACTAATATATAAACAGTTGTGATAATATCACCATGATCTAATAATTGATATTTCATCTTAATAGTATGATCATTTTTAGTAAATTTCAACAATCTTGTTGTCATATTGACTTTACCATAACCGACATCATACTGATTATAAGTATCCTTATAGTAATGAAATAATAAAGAAGAAGAACCATTCTTTAAAATGATTTTATAATCATCATAATAGATATTGATATTATTAAAACTAAGATTGTTTTTTTCTAGCTTTCCTATTTCTTTATATTCTATTGTATCTTTATCATTATCAGTTACAAATATGGCTTTATAGTGAACTTTGATTTGCATAATGTCATCTCCTTGAAAATGATAGGTATATTATAACATGGAATTGTTAAAAATAAATGAAGAGGTGATATTCTTGGCAAAAATGATCAAATGGTTAAGAAGAATTGTTATATGTATCATTTTATTACTCATGAGCATATATGGATTAGCCTATATCATAGAAGCACCTGATGTTGGAGAACACCAATATGTTAAGCTATATGATAATCATAACAATCTGTATTATTCGTCTTCTTCTCAAAGTGACGATGTCACTTTGAATGAAGTTTCTAATGATTTTATTAATGCTATCATAGCTATTGAAGATCATCGTTTTTATGAACATAAAGGGTTTGATATTGTTGGTATTGTTAGAGCGATTAAAGTCAATGTGCTTTCTGATGATATCCAAGGTGCAAGTACCATTACTCAGCAGTATGCAAGATTGATGTATCTAACAAATGAAAAGACATGGAATAGAAAGTTGAATGAAGCTTTTTTAGCGATTAGATTAGAGATGCATTATGATAAAGAGACAATATTACAGGGTTATATCAATACGGTTTATTTTGGCCATGGTATTTATGGTATTAGTAAAGCTAGTCAATATTATTTTGATAAGAAGCCTAGTGAATTAGATTTGAATGAAGCATCAATGTTAGCAGGTGTCATTAATGGGCCTGAATATTATTCACCTTTTAATGATATTGATGCGGCTAAAGATAGATAATTAGTTGTATTAGAGGCAATAGTTACTTATGGTTATATAGACGAAGAGGAAGCTCATGATGCTTACAAGACTGAGTTTGTACTCAATGAAAATGGGGCTAAGACGATAGAAAATAGTTATCCTTATTATAAGGATACAGTATTAGATGAATTACAAGAGTTAGGTTATTTGACAGATAGTTATATTAATCAGGGATTGAATGTAGAAACAACGTTGGATGTTTCTATACAAAACACTTTAGAATCGACAATTACAGAACAATTAGATGATATGGATGAATTAGAAGTCGCTTCCATGATTGTCAATCATGATGCTTGCGTCTTAGCTTTAGTAGGTGGTGCTGATTATACTTCGTCACAGTTTAATAGAGCGACTTCTTCTAGACAAATAGGATCAACAATGAAACCATTATTATATTATGTAGCCTTGGAAAATGGTTTTACCCCTATTACAAAATTCAAAAGTGAAGAGACTACGTTTCAAAGTGAAAGTGGCGATACGTATTCTCCATCTAACTTCAATGATAAATATGCTGATGAAGATATAACATTAGCTCAAGCAATAGCTGTTAGTGATAATATTTATGCAGTAAAAACTCATTTGTTTTTAGGTGAAAATGCTTTGGTTAACTTCTTAAATCAATTTGGTTATACTCATATTTCTCCTCGTATAATAAGTATAGTAAGATATATATCAGGTATATACCTTAC
>JAJQDJ010000075.1 GCA_021202205.1 Erysipelotrichaceae bacterium | reverse complement strand
TACACAAATATGGCTACCAATATAACCAGCTCCACCTGCTACTAATATATTCATTATTGTTTTCTCCTTAAATAATCATCAAATATTTCTTTTATACTTTCTTTTGACCATACACCTTCATGAAGCTTATTATTGCCATCATATAAAGAAGGAACATAATAATAATCAAAAGTATTCGCATAATCCCAGTTTTCATTTTCTTCTATCCATTCAATTGGGATATCCTTATATACAGGATTTTCTTGATATAGTTCATTTATCCAATTTCTTGTACGAATACAATGTGGACAATCTTTTAAATAAAATAATTTCATAATAGCCTCATTGTTTTAATGACTTGATCGTTTAATGGATCATCTTGGAAACCAGTAGGTGTATGAGCAATTTCATCAATAACCTCTAATCCTTCAGTTATTCTACCAAAAGCAGCATATTCACCATCCAAATGCGGGGCATCTTCATGCATGATAAAGAATTGACTACTAGCTGAATCCTTAATCATTGTTCTGGCCATTGAAATAACACCTCTCGTATGTTTTAAATCATTAATAACCCCATTACTACTAAATTCACCTTTAATAGAAGGGCATCTTTTTTCATGATGATTCCTATCATAGCCACCACCTTGAATCATAAATCCAGGTATAACCCTATGAAAGATTAAGCTGTCATAGAAATGATCATTTATAAGATTAACAAAGTTATTAACAGTAATAGGTGCAATATCTGGATAAAGTTCACCTTTCATGATATGTCCATTTTCCATTTCAATTTCAAATTTCATTCATCATCTTCCTTCTCTTCAATATATTCTGTATCAATAATTTTTCCTTCATTTTTCTTTTTTATAATCAAATATCTTGCTATCAATAAAACAATAATAATACCTGCAATTGCCAATAATACATACATAATATTTTGCATTTGATCAAATTGATAAGCTAATGCAACTGTTAAACACATATTAAGTATAAGTAATGCACCCGTTGTTTTATATCGACGATTGTATAAACAATCCAAGCCAAAAACATTGGATAAAAATAATATTAAAATTAATGCGACTTCCATAATTAGTCCTCCTAGGGTCATCATACCATGTTTCATAAAAAAAATCACGATAATTATTATGGAAACGTTTCCAAAGAAGTGAAAACTGTGTTAAAATAACTGCATAAGTATCTTATTCAACAAGGAGCGTGATTTACAATGAGAACTTATCATTCTAACGTTATAGGAAATGTTGCTGTGTTAGGTCACTCAGGGAGTGGCAAAACCAGCGTGATTGAAGCGATGGCTTATCGTGCTGGTATTACAAATCGTATTGGAAAGATTCAAGATGGAAACACTATTAGTGATTATTCTAGTGAAGAAATCAAAAGACAATCATCTGTAGGATTATCTGTCATCCCAATGGAATGGCAGGAATGTAAGATTAATATCTTAGATACTCCTGGATCATTTGATTTTACAGGTGAAGTAGAAGCTGCTTTAAATGTAGCTGAAAGTGCTTTGATTGTTGTTCCTGCAACTGAAGGTATTACCGTAGGTACAAGACAAGCTATGCATAAGGCACATGATAAAGCAAAAATAATATATGTTAGTGGTCTTGATTATCCTAATGCTAATTATGAAGTAAAATTAGAAGAATTAAAAAAGGCTTATGGTAATGCGATTGCCCCTATTCAAGTACCAATTATGGAAAATGGTAAAATGGTTGGCTATGTGAATGTTGCGAAAATGGAAGGTCGATATTTTGATGGTGATCAAACTGTACCTTGTCCAATTCCAGATAATATGATGGATGAAATCCAACCTGTTAAAGACATGATTGATGAAGCAGTAGCCAATGCTAGTGATGAATTATTAGAGAAATATATCATGGAAGAACCATTTACTAAAGAAGAAATTTCATGGGCATTACGTCAAGGTGTTATGAATCGTCAATTGATTCCTGTTATTTGTGGAACAAATCAAATAGGTATTCAAATTATATTAAATTCTATGGTTTCATTCTTTAGTGCTGCAGGTGATACTGTGAATTCTATAGAAGTGCATAATGAAGATACTGGTGAAGATGATATTATTGGTTTTGATGAATCATTACCACCATCATTATTTGTATTTAAAACAATTGCTGATCCATTTGTTGGAAGAATTTCTTTGTTTAAAGTTTGTACTGGTACAATTACAACTGGTATGACTTTATATAATATGAATAAAAAAGAAAATGAAAAAGTTAATAAGCTTTATGTGATGAGAGGTAAAGATCTCATTGAAGTTGATCAATTACATGCTGGAGATATTGGTGCTTTATCTAAACTTACTTATACTCAAACAAATGATACTTTATGTACATCTGACTATCATATTACATTTAAACCTATTGAATTCTCTACACCTTATTATGGTAAATGTGTTAAACCTGTTGGTAAATCTAATGAAGAAAAGATTACTAATGCTATTTATAAGTTACTAGAAGAAGACAAAACATTGAGATTTGAAAATAATGCTGAAACAAAGCAACAATGTTTATATGGTATTGGTGATATTCATATTGATAGTGTTGTTAATAAGATGAAAGAAAGATTTAAATTAGATGTTGCTTTAGAAGATATTATTATTCCTTATAGAGAAACTATCAGAGGTAGCTATACACAACGTTATAAATATAAGAAACAATCTGGTGGTCATGGACAATATGGTGATGTAGAGATTACTTTTGAACCATTGCATGATTATTCTGTGACATTTGTTTTTGAAGAAAAGATTTTTGGTGGTTCAGTTCCTAAATCTTATTTCCCTGCTGTAGAAAAAGGTTTAATAGAAGCTACAAAAACGGGTGTGTTAGCAGGATATCCTACACTAGGTATAAAAGCAACTTTGATAGACGGTTCATATCATAGTGTAGATTCATCTGAAATGGCCTTTAAGACTGCTACAATATTCTGTTTCAAGGAAGGTATTCCTAAAGCCAAACCAGCATTACTTGAACCATTTGTAACATTAAATGTTTATGTTTCTGATGAATATACGGGTGATATTATGGGTAACTTCAATAAGAAACGTGCCCGTGTTATTGGTAGTGACATCTTAGAAGATGGTTTGGTAAAGATTACTGCTGAAGCTCCTCAAGCTGAAGTTATAAATTACGCTGTTAATTTAAGATCTATAACTCAAGGTCAGGGATTCTTTGATATGGAATTCTTAGGCTATGAATATGCTCCTGAACTTGTAGTCAAACAAATTATTGCATCTAAAAATGCTTAAGGTACAACAAAAGTTGTACCCAATGACATGAACTTAAGGGATTCGTATCTCTTGGGCTCATGCCTTTTTATAT
>JAJQDJ010000182.1 GCA_021202205.1 Erysipelotrichaceae bacterium | reverse complement strand
TATATTATTTCATATTTATTATGGTATTAGAACCACATCACTATTTGACGCATACTCTTTTTGACTGATTCCTCTATCAACCAATTGTTCTTTTATTGTTTCACCAGGTGGTGTTGCAATATAAGTATGACTTTTTACAACCATTATAATATCCTCCTTTATTTTTAATGATAATCAATAATTTCTAAAATATAAGCAATTTGTATTTCTGTACCTTTTTTTATAAAAATAAGTCGATAAGGATGAAACAGATCCATAGCATATTGACCCTTACGATTACCTTTAAGCGGATGACAACGTCGAATACGAAATTGAATAAGTTCTTCAACAGTATTGAAAGCTTATATTTTATCAATACATTGATGAATTTTTTCAGCCATTTCTGAACTATATAGTTTTTCTGCTTCATATCTATTTGTACATACTTTTTCGATTTTTTTATTTTTGTATGTTATTTTCAAGTTATCACCACTTTCGATTTACCTTTAAGGTAAATCAATTATACTATATATTATTATAATAATCAATATAAATATTTACCTTACAGGTAAATAAAAAGCTGAATAAATTCAGCCTTCATTATACTCTTGCAAATCCTTCCTTAATTGCTTGATCAGCCACAGCCTTTGCTACAACCTTGGATACGCGTGGATCCAAGACATTTGGAATAATATAATCGTATGATAATTCTTCATCACTGACAAGTGATGCCAAACCTTTTGCTGCGGCTAGTTTCATCCCTTCACTTATCTTTTTAGCTTTCACATCTAAAGCACCTCTAAATAATCCTGGGAATGCTAGGACATTATTGATTTGATTTGGATAATCAGATCGTCCTGTACCAATAATCGTTGCTCCTGCTACTTTAGCCTCTTCATATGTGATTTCTGGTTCTGGATTAGCCATAGCAAAGATAATTGGGTCTTTCTTCATGGATTGTACCATTTCCTTTGTAACCAGCCTTGGTGCCGAAACGCCAATAAAGACATCAGCCTCTTTAAAGGCTTCTGCCATTGTCATACGTTTGTTTTGTAAATTGGTGATTGATGTTAATTCTTTGGTAAGAAAATCATATTGATCATAATCTTCTTTAATAACAATACCATTGATATTAAAACCATATATTTCTTTCACGCCCAAGGCTTTAATCATCTTAATGATTGAACTGCCTGCAGCCCCTGTCCCACTCACAACGACTGTAATGTCCTCCATTTTCTTGTTAACCAATTTTAATGCATTCATCAATCCTGCACTCACAACAATAGCTGTACCATGCTGGTCATCATGAAAAACAGGAATATCCAATTCATCAATCAGTGTACGTTCGATTTCCACACATCTAGGCGCACTGATATCTTCTAGGTTTATGCCTCCAAAGCTAGGAGCAATAGCTTTAACAATATTGATGATTTCCTTTGGGTCTTTTGTATCAAGACAAATAGGTACAGCATCAACATTGCCAAACTTTTTAAACAAAATAGACTTTCCTTCCATAACAGGCATAGCTGCTTCAGGACCAATATCTCCTAAACCAAGCACAGCAGTTCCATCACTCACAACTGCTACACAGTTTTGTTTCCATGTATATTGATAGACATCATCTTTATTTTGATGAATTTCACGGCATGGCTGTGCCACACCTGGTGTATAAGCTAATGATAAATCATGACTATTAACTAAAGGTACTTTAATATTGATTTCAAGTTTTCCTTTAACTTCTTCATGCATCTTTAATGATTCTTCATATATATTACTCATTTGTTACGTCCTCTCTTTTCTTGACTATTATGTCATAAACATATCAAAATTACAAGTCTAGTATTTGCCAAGTATTCACATATCAATTATAATATCACTAGGAAGTGATATTATGCACCAAACAAGTTTATTTGAAACACCTGAACCTTTAGCGAGTCGTATTAGACCTTTAACATTGAATGATTATGTAGGACAAAAACATTTGGTAGGAAAAGGTAAAATACTATGGATATTAATAGAGAATGATCAAATTAGTTCAATGATATTTTGGGGACCGCCAGGCGTTGGTAAAACGACACTTGCTAGAATTATAGCCCAATCGACGAAATCTCAATTTATTGATTTTTCGGCTGTAACCAGTGGTATTAAAGATATTAAGGCAGTGATGAAAAAAGCTGATGAGCAAAGACAGATTGGTATAAGAACAATTGTCTTTGTGGATGAAATTCATCGTTTTAATAAAGCTCAACAGGATGCTTTTTTACCTTATGTTGAAAAAGGTAGTATTATCTTAATAGGAGCGACAACTGAAAATCCTTCATTTGAGATTAATTCAGCCTTGTTATCACGTTGTAAAGTGTTTGTTTTGAATACTTTAGAGGTTGATGATATTTTAGAATTGTTACATCATGCTTTAAATGATGAAAGAGGTTATGGAAACGATAAGATAGATATAGATGAAGATAGTTTATATATGATAGCTGTATTTTCTAATGGTGATGCAAGAGTGGCATTAAATACATTAGAGATGAGCATTGATAATGGAAGAAAAGAAGTGGATAAAATTGTTGTCACAAAGGAAATGATTGAACAAATTACCAGTACCAAATCATTATTATATGATAAAAAAGGTGAAGAACATTATAATCTGATATCAGCATTACATAAATCTATGCGTAATAGTGATGTTGATGCAGCCATATACTGGTTAGCAAGGATGTTGGAAGCTGGTGAGGATCCATTATATATTGCTAGAAGATTGGTTAGGTTTGCAAGTGAGGATATTGGTATGGCAGATAGCCGTGCATTGGAAATAGCTATTGCAGGTTATCAGGCATGTCATTATCTAGGTATGCCTGAATGCAATGTCCATTTAACGCATGTTGTGACATACTTATCATTATCAGTTAAATCCAATGCTTTATATACTGCCTATGAAAGTGCCAAAAAGGATGCAAAGCAAACTATTGCTGATCCTGTACCACTTCATATTCGTAATGCCCCTACCAAACTCATGAAAGATCTGCATTATGGTGAAGGATATCAATATGCCCATGACTTTGAAGATAAGCTCACGACAATGACTTGTCTTCCTGATTCCTTAAAAGATAAACAATACTATTATCCAACCAATCAAGGAGCAGAAGCCAAAGTATCATTAAGACTTAAGCAAATCAAAGAATGGAAACAAAAACACAAAAGATGAGCATTATCGCTCATCTTTGTATTTTATAATCTTACAAACATGTTGCTTATAGTCCTTAGATCTACTATCACTTTCATAACTAATACCAACCAATAACAAATTATCCTGATAGTGTTCAAAGGCTTTTGGATAGTTTCTATCATTGATTTGATTGATTGCATGATCAACATTTTTATTCCATTTAAGTTCTACAATCATAG
>JAJQDJ010000218.1 GCA_021202205.1 Erysipelotrichaceae bacterium | reverse complement strand
CCCGTAAAGTCATTAACATATAATTTCTTAAAAATAAACTTAATGACATTGCCTGGTAGGGATTTTTATTAAATAAGGGATTATCTTTCTGGCTATTATACTTTTCAAAATATTCCTTGAATTTTTCCTTGAATTTTTTTAAATAATCATTGAAATCATTGGTGTAATGGGTTATCATGTACTCGTTGGTGAGAGTGAGGCAAACATTTGGTCGTGCGTGTCCTTACTCTTTTCCTTTCTATAGTTTTATTAATAATATATCAAAAAGGCAATCAAATAAAGTGAATAACATCTATTCATATCATTTGATTACCTTTTTTTATTTATTTTGACTAGATTTCTTGTTTTTTACATTATATTTTATGACATTCTATAATATCCTTAAACCTGTAGCTTTTGGAATACTTGTTTCCGGAACAAAAGATACCATCCCTGTAGATGGTATCTATATCAATAATATCCTGTGCACTTTTAGGAACAGTAAACTTATCTTTGTTTTTTCTTTTTAATCTTTCATAGCTTTTTATCATGCTTTTTCTCACGCTCCTCTCGTTTATGTTTTTCCTTCATCAGCTCATAATAGAAATTGTATGGCTGATATGTTAAATCTGTATACGTTAATAATAATGACCTTAAAGCATTGAATGCTATCTGTTCTGATGTCATTCCCTGATATTTTACAAAACCTAGAGCTGCAAAGGGAACTGCTGCAATCATGCATATCCAGCTGGTCAGCTCCGTACCCAAAGTATCAATGCATAAAAAATAAAGCATAACAGCCGTTGCACATGCCAGTACAGAAAAAAAGCACTGTCTCATGGTTAATCCCATAAAAAGGCTTTCTGTGTACTCCCGAATTTCCTTATTGATTTTTACTTCCATTAAATATTCCTCCATTAAAAAATCAGCTTAATAAAAAGCTGATTCTCATTTATATTTTAAAAATTTCTACGTTGATATTGAACTGTAACCACATAAACAGTTTTTTTATTCTCATCAATTCTATATATAACAATATAGTTATCAACTAATAACTGCTTGTAACCTTTACCTGCGTATCTTCCCTCCAGTCTATCCTGATGAGAATAAGGAAAGACACTTAAATCTAATATTGCATTTTTTATTCGATTTGTTTGATGTTTAGCATTCTCAGGAGATAATTTGTTATAAGTTATATAACGATAAATATCATCCAAATCTTTTACAGCCTTTGGATTGATTTTTACAATATAGTTATCCAAAATATTTCTTCTCCAAATTTTCAAATACAGAAATAGCATCTTGTGGTTCGTTTCCGTTTAATACATCCTCTTCAGATTCAAAAATTGCCTGATCAATTCGATTTATTCTCGCAAATCTATCATAAAGTTCACTACTCATTATAACAATATCACTATAGCCATTTTTAGTGATGAAAATAGGTTCCTGTTCACTATGTGCCAATTCAGATATCTCGTTTGTATTTCTTAAATCTTTTATAGGTCTTATAATAGGCATAATACCACTCCTTTCTTTTACATAATTATAGCATAATTATGTAAAAGTATAAAGGAATTTTTATTATTTCTACAGTCCCATCATATCCTTTACAATATGGTCTGACATCTTTACAGTACCAACCAAAACCATCATATTAAAAATCACTTCGCCAACATATGTCCATACCATGGTTATTGCACTTGCTGTAGTATCTACATAAGGTGCAGAACCGAGGTAAGCCGAATAGATAACACACGACAGTATAATGATAGCTCCTTCCATGCATACACCTATATATGACTTGATAAATGAGACTGCTATAGACTGTGTACCTTCACTTGCACTTGCTGATAAAGGTATAGGTGAAATAGCAGTATACATATATATCTTAAAGAACCTTCCATAGACTGTAAGTATGAGTACGAAAGACATAATGGTTATAAATATACCACCCAGAAGTGTTACAGCCCATACTGGTATGCTTTCAAGAAAGCCACAGTCATTGACGGCATCAATAAGTTCCCGAGGCAATGTTGTTGAGCTTGCACTTCCTACACCTACAGTAGCTATAATATTTGACAGAATACCCTGAACAATATCAAATATGGCAAGCATGATATCCATACCATAAACAACCATGCCTCTTGCTATCGCAAAGCGAAGAAAGAGCTTTACTGTCTGTTCTGGTCGTTTTATTTCTGATAGACTGGTACATGTTTTAACCATTCCTACCACAAAGAACAGTACAAGAAGAGTAAGGCCTATAGCCTCCAGTCCTCCATGTATGCTAATACTTTCATATCATCATCCATACGTACTCTAAATGGATGATTCTTGAATTCGGTGATATTACTTAATGGAATATCTCTTATTTTCTCTAGTTTCTCATCCTGTCGCATCTCTTCTGTTGTAAAAAGATCATCGTATGTTGGTATCTTGATATCGTTTATGGTTTTTCTGGACATTTAAGAACACCTCCTTCGTCAATGATTCATATGCCCTTGTTGCAGCACCTTTGGGGTCATACTTAAATATACTTTCACCAACACCTATTGATTCAGCTGCTTTAATACATCTAGGTATTCTGGTATTGAATATTCTTATATAATTTCCAAATGCTGCATGGATATCCATCGGTATCTTCTTGGATAGATTTGTTCTTTCATCTGTCATGGTAATCAAAATACCTTCTATTTTCAAATCTGCATTAAGGTTGCGTTGCACATTTGCAATGGTTTTAAGCAGATCAGCCATACCTTCTACTGCATATGGTTCTGCCTGCACTGTAATAATTACCTCATCAGCAGCAGTTAGGGCATTGATAGGGAGATTATCAAGAGAAGGATTGGTATCAATGATGATATAATCATAATCATCCTTAATAGTATCAAGGAATCGCTTTAATACTGTTTCTCTGCACATGGCTCTTTCAAGTATTGAATTAATGCCTGCAAGAGAAATATTAGCAGGAATAATATCAACACCTTCGTCACTATGAAGAATTAGACTATTCTTATCAATATTCTGGTTATCAATAACTGATACAATGACCTCTCTCATGGACAAAGGATATTCATTCATATTTCTATATCCAAATGCCTTTGAAGAATGACCTTGTGGGTCAAGATCGACTAATAAAACCTTTTGCTCATTTTTAGCAAGACATGCACTAAGACTAACTGAAGTCATTGTCTTGCCTACTCCACCTTTTTGATTCGTAACTGCAATTACTTTACTCATTTCTTTTCTTAACTTGTCCATAATCCTTTAATTCTGGTCCCTTTCTTTTTAAATATCTAAGAATCTCATCCAGATCATTCTGATTTTCACATACTGCACAATAATCAAGTACTCTTTCATTTTTAAATGTTAAAAACCTCATTTGCACCGTGTGCGTAAATATAGTATAATCTAAGAGTCTAAA
>JAJQDJ010000173.1 GCA_021202205.1 Erysipelotrichaceae bacterium | reverse complement strand
GGTTGCCCTCCAAATCAGACCTCCCTTAATTCCAGTTTCATTTTACAATACGGGATTTAAAAATCTTTTAAATTTCTTCTTGACATTTTACCAGACGACTAATTGATCCTTAATATCCTATATTTCTTTTAACTCATCATCACTAAGTGGTGATGCATTATCAAGAACTGCCATATTTTCATTAACTTCATCAACACTAGCCATACCAGGAATAATAAGTGTCACTTCATCAAATGAAGCAATGTAACGAAGTGCTAAAGTACCATTTTCAATGGCTCCACCAGCCAATGGTTTCATCGCAATAAAACCAATATTTTTTTCTTTACATTTCTTAATGAATTCTAATCCTTGATTTTCTACAATATTAAAAGGAAACATAATTGTTTCAACCCAAGGTAAATCTAATGCTTTTTCAAACACTTCTAATGAATGAGCAGTTAAACCGATATGTCCTATTTGGTGATTATCTTTTGCTTCCAATAAAGCTTTTAAAGCGCCATTTTCACTTTGTACTATATCTAATTGTTCCATTGTAGGATTATGAATTTGATAAATATCAATATAACTTGTTCTTAAGTTTGTAAGTGATATTTGAATATCTTTTTTCATACTTTCATAGTCACGTGACATAGATTTTATCGTCAGAATAAAAATCATCACGCATACCTTCAATAGCTTCCCCTATATAGCTTTCTGATACTGTATAACCTCTAGCAGTATCGATATAATTGCCACCTAATTTTTTCATTTGTAGTAAGACGTCTCTTGTCATTTTAGCATCAACCTTTTGAATAGGAATACCTCCAAAACCAATACGCCCTATTTCTAGATTTGTTTTTCCTAATATCGTCATAATTGTCCCTCCTGAAACCATTATATATTTTTCAAATAAAGTTGAAAACATAAATTTTTAATAATTATCTAAAAAAAGGTAAGAATATGCTATAATTGATACAATATTGGAGGTAAGGTATGAAAGATGGATTTGTAAGAGTGGGTTGTGCAAGTTTCGAAGTCAAACTTGGACAAGTCAAAGAAAATGCAAAGCAAATAATAAAATATGTTAAAAAAGCCAATGAAGTTCATTGTCAAACATTAGTTTTTCCTGAATTATGTTTAAGTGGTTATACAATTGAAGATTTGTTTTATCAAAAAAGAGTACTTAATGAAGTTTATGCACAATTAGAAGAGATTACTATACAATCAGAAGATTTAGATGTATTGTTTGTAGTTGGTGCACCTTTAGTACATATGAATAAATTATATAATTGTGCTGTAGTGATTCATGATGGAGAAATATTAGGGGTTGTCCCTAAGACATATATTCCTACATATCATGAATTTTATGAAGGCAGACATTTTACGAATGGACCTCAGGATTCAACAGTTATTAATATTAATGGTGTTTATTATCCTTTTGGGACAAATATTTTATTTGTAGATGAAGCACATGATTATTTCAAGTTTGGTATTGAAATTTGTGAAGATTTATGGGCACCCCTTCCACCTAGTACTAGACATTGTCTTAACGGTGCAACTTTAATATTAAATCCTTCTGCTAGCAATGATTTAACAACCAAATCAGATTATCGAAGATTATTAGTTTCATCCCATAGTGCAAGATTAGTTTGTGGTTATGTTTATTGTAATGCTGGATTAGGTGAATCAACGACTGATGTGGTTTTTTCTAATCATCATTTGATTGGTGAAAATGGTAATATTGTAGCTGAATCTAAGCAATATGAAGAGGGCTTAATTTATACAGATTTAGATTTAGAAAAGATGCAAACTGAACGTATTGAAATGACAACTTATGAAAACAGAGATGATGATTATGAATATGTATATTTCTATCATGATGAAGTTGATTTAGATTTGAAACGCTACTATGATCCTCAACCATTTGTACCTAGTCAAAAAGATAAACGTGCACTTCGTTGTAAAGAAGTATTCAATATTCAAATTCATGGTTTGATGCAACGATTAAAAGCTGCTCACATTAAAAAAGTTGTTATAGGTATATCAGGTGGTTTGGATTCGACTTTAGCATTATTGGTTGCTAGTATGGCTTATCAGAAATTAGATTATCCTTCAACTGATATTATTGCTGTGACTATGCCTTGTTTTGGTACAACAAGTCGTACCAAAAGCAATGCCATTAAAATGATGGAAGAACTTCATGTTACTTCTAAAGTCATTGATATTGGAGAAGCTGTTATGAAACATTTTGCAGACATTGGTCATGATGAAGCTGTTCATGATGTAACTTATGAAAACTGTCAAGCCAGAGAAAGAACCCAGGTATTGATGGATATTGCCAATCAAGAAGGTGGTATTGTCATTGGAACTGGTGATTTATCTGAAGTAGCATTGGGATGGTCTACATACAATGGTGATCATATGAGTATGTATGGAGTTAATGTGTCTGTACCAAAGACATTGGTTAGATATTTGGTTGATTATGTATCAAGCTTGTATAAAGATCAACCATTGGAAGTAATACTACAAGACATTCTCAATACACCTGTGTCTCCTGAACTATTACCTGCTAAAGATAATGAAATTGTTCAAAAAACAGAAGATATAGTAGGTCCATATGAACTTCATGATTTCTTCTTATATCATCATGCAAGATTCCACTATGAACCTAGAAAACTCTATCGTATTGCTTGTCATGCTTATAAAGACAAATATACACCTGAAACAATTAAAAAATGGTTAACATTATTCTATCGTCGTTTCTTCACCCAACAATTTAAACGTTCATGTATTCCTGATGGACCTAAAGTTGGTAGCGTTGCCTTGTCACCTAGAGGTGATTTAAGAATGCCTAGTGATGCCAATGTACAATTGTGGTTAGAAGAATGTGAGAAATTATAAAAAGCACGATTAATTCGTGCTTTTTCTTATCTCATAAGGATTCTCTCCAGCCTTTTCAAACAACTTTTCCATACCGATAGAACGCATCTGCGTAATCATTCTTGCCATTTCTTCTACTTCAACATTCATATCAGATAATATCCATGATAGTGTCATACTAGACGTTGCAGTTGCATGATAAATAGTAGCAAAATACAAGGTTTCAGGTAATTCTTCACCATAGAGTTCTTGATGCCATTTTAAATCAAATTCTTTACAATGCTCAAAAATATAATCTTTCAAACAATTCTGTCCTTCTGTCATGCAAGCTTCTTTCATAAATTTCTTATACTTTAACATATTATTAAAAGATATAATCAATGAATCATAAAAAGATAAACTTAAGTTATTATCGTTAAAATCCGGTATAATTTTGTTTTCATAAACATATTGGATTAAGTGATTCTTATCTAAAAAGTGATTATAAAAAGATTGTTTACCAATGTCATTAAGTTTATTTTTAAGAAATTATATGTTAATGACTTTACGGGT
>JAJQDJ010000297.1 GCA_021202205.1 Erysipelotrichaceae bacterium | reverse complement strand
ACCCGTAAAGTCATTAACATATAATTTCTTAAAAATAAACTTAATGACATTGACCTTGCGGTTCTTTCAATTATTCAGTTGGTACAACCAATCCAAATGATTCAATTAATTCTTGTCCTGCATCACTTTCTAAATAAGTGAATACTGCTTGAACTGCTTCAGACTGTTCACTGATTTCACCTTTAGTAGCCATAACAAATGGTCTTTGTAAAGTATATGATCCATCAGCAATTGTAGTTGCATTACATTCAACACCATCCAATTGAACAGCAACAATACCAGTTGCATCACTGATTGCTTCTAATGATACATAACCAATAGCCCCAGCTGTAGATTGAACACCTGCAACAACGGCACCAGTTGAGTTAATTTCTTGAGCATAATTATATTCATCTTCAATACCTAAGATTTCTTCAAAAGCACCTCTGGTTCCTGAAGAAGCTTCACGTCCGATAACTACAATAGCTTCATCTGGTCCACCAACTTCGCTCCAGTTAGAAATTTCACCAGTATAGATAGCTACTAATTGATCAGATGTTAAATTAGTGACTGTATTTTCTTCATTAACAATAATAGCGATACCATCTAAAGCAACAATATTTTCTACTAAGCCTTCTTCTAATTCTTCATCTTTTAAAGCTCTTGAAGAGTTTCCGATATCTACTTTTCCATCTGCTACTGATTGAATACCAGTTCCAGAGCCTGTAAATTGTGGTTCAATAGTCAAGTTTGGATAAACTTCCTTAATAGCTTCAGCTAATCCATTAACTAATTCTTCCATAGATGTAGAACCATCCATGGTAACTGTTCCACTAATATCTTCGTTTGTAGTAGAAGAACTGTCATCATCAGAAGAACTGTTTCCACATCCAACTAAGCTAAAGCTTAATACAAATGCTAATAATAAAGCTCCTAATTTTTTCATTTTTTATAATCCTTCCTTATATAAACTCTTGTCTTTCAAGACATCTATAGTTTATATCTTTTTAATAAGTGTAAATATCAATCTTTTGTATAAAATCTGTTAAGATTGAGTTAATAAATATTATGGAAACATTTTGTGATTCACATATTTTTACGTATATTTGACAAATTATACACAACTGATAAGCGTATGTTAACAAGCAAAAGGAGATTCTTTATTATGAAAAGATCTATTAAAAACATATTGTTGGTTTTAGTGATTGTTTTATCATTATTCATGATTGTAATAACTGTGTATCATGCAAAAACAAATTTGACTTCTGCAAGTACAATCAGTGATACAATGAATAATGATTCTATGCCCAGTAGTGAAATGCCAAGTGACAGTGATTCAACTGATGGTATGCCTAGTGATGAAGCACCAGATAGTACTGATGAAGATGTTGATATTGATTCTAGCGAATTACCTAGCGATGATTTACCTAGCGATTCAACTGATTCATCAAGTGAAGAAATGGCTGATGGCAGTTTTGCAGGTGAAGGCGATACAACTGTTGAAACAACTTCAAATTCTAGTTTAACTCTAACTTATATGGCTTATATTGCCTTATGGTGTATTCCTTTGGTTTATGCATCAGGGTATCTGATTATGAGTTTAGGATTTAAGAAACCAGTATTCCACAAAACAAGAATGATTATTATTTATATTGTGGGGTGCTTGATCGTAACCAGTGGTTTAGCTTTAGGTGTTATTTATGGCACTAATCATTTTATTTTAGGAGGTAGTACGTCCACAACTACATCTACAGTTGAATATTCATCTACTGATGATCTCCATATTGATAATACAAATTGGAGTTATGATGAAACAAATGATATTTATTATCAAATAGGTATTGTTTATTGTAGTGACCCAGACACCGTGGAATATGAATCAATGGGTATATATGTTCCTGGTGCTTATATGGATGCTACAGATAATGGTGATGGTACTTATACTTGTACAATTAATACTACTGCAACTGTAGAAGGTTATACAGCCTTAACAGCCCCAATTGTTATGCCAGTTAATACTGTTGGTTATTCTGCTCAAGCAGCACCTACAAGTTATGCATCCAGTGGTATATCTGATTATACTGATGCTGGCTTTATTTATGTTTATGCAGGATGTCGTGGCAGAAATAATGGGGATGATTATAGTGGTGGTGCCCCTTGGGGTGTTACCGACTTAAAAGCTGCAGTCAGATATTTGCGTTATAATAGTGATGATTTACCTGGTAATACGGATTCTATTTTTGCATTTGGTCACTCTGGTGGTGGAGCACAAAGTACTATTTTAGGTAGTAGTGGTGATAGTGAATTATATACACCTTATCTAGAGTCTATTGGCGCATTGATGTATGATGATGATGGTAATGAGATTTCTGATGCTATAGCAGGTGTTATGGCATGGTGTCCTATTACATCACTGGATACTGCTAATGAAGCTTATGAATGGAATATGGGTCAATATTCAAGCAGTGGTACAAGATCTGATGATTCATGGACAAGTGCTTTATCAGATGATATGGCAGAAGCTTATGCTGATTATATTAATGCTTTAGGATTAATAGATAGTGATGGTAATACTTTATCATTGAGTGAGTCTAGTGATGGTATTTATACTAGTGGTACCTATTATGATTATTTATTGGGTGTTATTGAAGATTCATTAAATGATTATTTGGTAGATAATTATAGCAGTACAAGCGATATGCAAAGTTATGTTGATGAATTAAACAGTGATGGAACATGGGTAATTTTGATTCTAGCACTAATACTGTTTCTATTACATCTATTGAAGCTTTTGTGAATCATTGTAAGAGTGCCTCTAAGAATGTTGGGGCATTTGATGATTTAAATTTGTCACAAGCTGAAAACTATGTCTTTGGTAATGATGAATCAGATGCATTACATTGGGATGCAACTATGGCAAGCTTATTAACAGACAATGCATCCAAATATAGTACTTATAGTGATTATGATTCATCATATGCTGAAGATTATACAGCTGATCTAGATGAAACAGATAGTTTAGGTAATGATACTTATTATAGACAAAATATGTATAATCCAATGTATTACTTATCAGATTATTATGATGGTTATGAAACATCTACTGTAGCAACATATTGGCGCATTAGAACTGGCATTACGCAAGGTGATACAGCTTTAACAGTTGAAACCAATTTAGCATTAGCCTTAAAACAATATGATAGTGTTGAAATTGTTGATTTTGAAACAGTATGGAATCAAGGTCATACGACTGCTGAACGTACTAGTGATTCTACTACTAACTTTATTGAATGGGTTAACGAATGTTTAAGCGATATGTAATATATCGCTTTCTATATAAAATATTTTGTGAAATAATTAACTTGTACATATAAAAGACATAATTCTTCTAAAAATAATTGTTCTGCAGGAAGATAACCTAATATCTTCCTTTT
>JAJQDJ010000184.1 GCA_021202205.1 Erysipelotrichaceae bacterium | reverse complement strand
CCTTCTCATTTTTGAGAAGGGGAATGTCACCAAATCTTAACTTAATGACATTGTTAACAGGCCTTCTTTTTATATTTAGGATTGGTATATGAGATAATAATTGTATATCATTCATTTAGAAAATAAATAAATATATTTTGAAAAATTTATATTTTGCATAAACTATGTCGATATTGGTTGACAAAAAGGTGATAAAACAATATTTTAGGAATGTCCGATGAGGATAAATCAAAAGAGAGGGGTTTGTTTTATGAGTAAAAAAACAACTTTACAGAAATTTATTGGTGTTTGGAACACAAAAACAATTGTAGGTGTTGCCATTGGTGCAGCTTTGTTTGGTGTATTAATGAACTATGGTTCAATAAAAGTTTTCACTAATACAAGTTTAACAACTGCGATGATTGTTCCAGTTATTGTTGGTGGTTTATTTGGACCTTTACCTGCAGCTTGTGCAGCTGGTATTGGAAATGTTATTGCAGATTTGATTGGTGGCTGGGGATTCTGGTTTGACTGGTCAATTGGTAATGCTTGTTTAGGTCTGTTTGTTGGTGCTTTACCATTATATGGTGCTTATATTGATGATGGTATTTTCGAAATTAAACATATGATTATTTATGCAGTTTTATGTGTCGTTGGTTGTGCTATTTCATTCGGTGCCATTACTCCAGTATTTACTATGATTTTCTATGGTGGTGAATTATCAATTACTTTGATTCAGTCAACTGTTAGTACAATATCTAATATTATTGTTTTATTGGTTATTGGTATTCCAGTTTTAAAAGTTTTAGCAAATCGTAATAAGCGTGGCCAAAATTTAAAAGCTGAATAATGAAACCAGTTATAGAATTTAAGGATTTTAGCTTTAGATATAAATCACAAACTGAAGATACATTAAAACATATTGATTTAACAATCTATGAAGGAGAAAAAGTGTTGATTACAGGTCCATCTGGTTGTGGAAAATCAACACTTTCTTCTTGTATCAATGGTCTTATTCCATTTTCTTTTGATGGTGAGATTAAAGGTAGTTGTAAAATTGATGGTATTGAAGTACAAAATGCTAGTATTTTCCAAATGAGTAGTCGTGTTGGAACTGTTTTACAGGATTCAGATGCACAATTCGTTGGTTTATCAGTAGGTGAGGATATCGCATATGCCTTGGAGAATGACAACATGCCACGCGTTGAAATGATTCCACGTGTATATGAATCTGCAAAGATTGTGGATATGCATAATTTCCTTGAACAAGTTCCTTATGATTTGAGTGGGGGACAAAAACAAAGAGTCGCATTAGCAGGTATTATGCATGATGATGTAAAAATATTATTATTTGATGAACCTTTAGCTGCATTGGACCCTATGATGGGTAATTTTGCAATTGATTTAATTGATAGGATTCATAAAGAATATAATAAAACTATTGTTATTATTGAACATCGTATCGAAGATGTTTTATATCGTGATATTGATCGTATCATTTTAATGAAAGATGGGACTATTTTAGCTGATATGACACCAGATGAATTACTTGTTAGTGATTTACTTAAAGAAAATGGTGTAAGGGAACCGCTTTATATTACTGCTTTAAAAAATGCAGGATGTGAGCTTCAAAGTCATGATATTAGTAATGTTTTTGATATGGATTTGTCTCCATATAAAGACAAAGTTATATCTAATTTTAATCAAGCAAAGATGCATCACGAAGTGAAAAAGAACGAAGTGATTATTGATGTTCAAGATGTATCATTTGGCTATGATAAGCGAAATAAAGTATTAAATAATTTCAGCTTCCAGATTACTAGAGGTGAAAAAGATTGCTATAGTAGGTAAAAATGGAGCTGGTAAAAGTACCATCGCAAAAATGATGTGTGGTATTATACGTCCTAATAGTGGTCATATATTATTAAATGGTGAAGATTATATGCAATTTTCTATCAAGGAAATTGGTGAGAAGATTGGATATGTTATGCAAAATCCAAATCAAATGATTGTCAAAGATATGATTAAAGATGAGGTTGGATTAGGCTTATCTTTACGTGGTAAATCAGAAACAGAAATTGATGAAAAAGTTAATGACACATTAAAAATGTGCAATTTTTATTCAATGCGTAATTGGCCCATTTCTGCATTAAGTTATGGACAAAAGAAACGTGTGACTATTGCTTCTATTTTGGCGATGAATCCAGAAGTTATTATCTTGGACGAACCTACAGCTGGTCAGGATTATCGTGTTTATACAGAAATCATGACTTTCTTGGAAAAACTTAATAAAGATTTTGGCATTACAATTTTGTTTATCACACATGATATGCATTTAGCTATTGAATATACAGATCGTGCAATTGTCTTTACTGAAGGTGCTTGCATTGGTGATGATAGTGTATTTAAGATTTTAGGTGATGCTGATATTATTGAAAGAGCTCATTTAAAGGAAACATCATTGTTTACGTTGTCTAAACGTTTAGGATTACCTAGTGATGAATATACAGAATATTTTATCGAATCTGAAAGGATGAATCGCCATGAATAATTTTATTATTAATTTGGTTCCTGGAGAAACATTCTTACATAAGCTTTCTGGAACCACTAAAGTTCGTTTGTTTTTTGTTTTAATTGTTTACTTAGTTATGACTTTTGACTTAAGATTGGTATTACCAGTATTCATTTTAAGTATTGTGGGTTTGGTATCTCTTAAACCAAAGTTTAAATCATTTTCTTATATTATTGGATTTGTTATTGTTATGAATATGGTTAATATCGTTTTATATTATTTAGCTAATCCTCATACAGGATCTGCCTATATTAATTCTGAAACTGTATTATTTCAGCTTAATAGTTATTTTGTTTTTACAGCAGAAACATTGTGGTATTTAGGTTGTCGATTCTTTAAGATGATTACTACATTCTTGGTTTCATTAAACTTTATTTTAGCAATTACACCTAGTGAATTCGCAGCAGGTTTATATGCATGTCATTTGCCATATAAAATTTGTACCATTGTTGAAATGGCTTTTAGATATATTCCTGATATTGCAAGAGATTATAAAAATATTCAAATTTCAATGCAGGCAAGAGGTGTAGAATTAGATCCTAAAAAAGCAGGTTTATTTTCACGTATCAAACAAAATATTATGATTCTTATTCCTTTGATTATTACTTCTTTTGATCGTATTGGCAATATTTCAAATGCAATGGATTTAAGAGGATTTGGTAAAGGTAAAAAGAGAAGCTATTATTCTGAACATGAAGAGACACCTAATGATAAGAAAGTAAAAATTGTTTATTGTGTTTTAGCTCTATTTGTAGTAGCATATATTATCGGTCGTGCGGTATTCCATATTCCACAAATTTGGTATCCGTTTTAGTCGTCTGGTAAAATGTCAAGAAGAAATTTAAAAGATTTTTAAATAAATT
>JAJQDJ010000089.1 GCA_021202205.1 Erysipelotrichaceae bacterium | reverse complement strand
TAATTATAGTGCACCATTTTCTTTGAATAGTGTCTATGATTATTTTAGAAATAAAGAAAAAATTAATATTGCAAAAGAAACATTAAGAAATTACATTGATATTCTTTTAAAAGCTAAAATTATTTATCGCTGTGATCGTTTTGATCAAAAAAGTAAAAAGATGTTAAAAGGCGAATATAAGTTTTATATAGCAGACATGGCGTTATTTTTTGCTTTGAATACTGATAATCGAATTAATTTTGGAACTTCTTTAGAAAATCTTGTTTATCTTTATTTGGTAAGTAATGGATACAAAGTAAGTGTAGGAAAAATAGGAAAATTAGAATGTGATTTCATAACAAGAGATATTTATAATGAATATGCTTATATACAAGTGTCACAATCAGTGATGAATCAGAAAAAAGAGGAGAGAGAATATCGCCCGTTTACCTATATAAGAGACGGATATCCTAGATATTTATTATCATTAGATACTTTTAGAAATCAACGAGATGGAATAAAACATTTTAATGCTATTGATATATTTTTAGGAAAAGAAAAAATATAAAAACGTGAGGCTATTTGTTAGCTTCACGTTTTAACATGTCACGATAACTGTACATACATCCACAATAGTTTTGACGATACATATTGTATTCCTTGCTCATCTGTGTTGATTTTAAATAGCCATCACGTTTTTTAAAATCGGCATATAAATACTTAGTTGTATCTGTATTCCATTGTTCACCTGCAAGATTGATCCATTGACTATTCTTATGTGGTGATACGCTTAAAACAGTTGTCCAATAATCAAACTTATTCTTTTTAGCATTGTCAAAGGCTCTACGCATACGTAACATATAACATAAACGACAACGCATACCACCTTCAGGCATATCTTTTAAAGGATACGTATCTGTAATCCAATCTTTTGGTGTATATATATCTTCAATGACTTCAATATTTTGGTGATAATCTTCATTGAATCTTACAATAAAACTCTTTAATTCATTGAGCCTACGATAATATTCTTCTTCTGGATAAATATTAGAATTAGAATAATAAATCGTAATCTTAAACTTTTCACATAATTCCTTAACAACATTACTACAACAAGGTCCACAACATACATGTAACAATAATGTGGGTTGTTGGCCTTCTATTTTTTTTAATTCTTTTTGAAACTTTAAATCATAATTTTCACTCATTTTATCATCATACAATCACCAAATGAGAAGAAACGATACTTCTCTTCAACAGCGTGATTATAAGCCTCCATAATTAATTCCTTGTCTGCAAAAGCACTCACTAACATAATTAATGTTGATTTAGGTAAATGGAAATTGGTAATTAAAGCATCAATAGTTTTAAATTCATATCCCGGATAAATAAAGATATTGGTATTTTCATGAGTAGCTTTAAATTTTCCATATTTAGAATAATTAGCTTCTAATGTTCTTGTAGAAGTTGTACCAACAGAAATAATACGTTGATGATTTTCTTTAGCTTGATTTAATTTGTCAGCTACTTCTTCATCAATCATATAATATTCACTATGCATATGATGATCCAATACATCATCGACTTTGACTGGTCTAAATGTACCTAGACCTACATGTAAAGCAATATCTAATATTTCTACACCTTTATCTTTTATTTTCTCTATAATTTCATCAGTAAAATGGAGCCCAGCAGTAGGAGCAGCTGCACTACCTTCAACCTTGGCATAAACAGTTTGGTAACGATCTTGATCTTCTAGTTTTTCTTTAATATATGGTGGTAAAGGCATAGTTCCTAACTTATCTAATATTTCGTAGAAAATACCTTCATATATCATTTTAAATAATCTAATACCTTCATCTTTGACTTCAATACATTGGGCTTTTAGAGAGCCATCGCCAAAAGTGATAATTGTATTCAATTTTACTATTTTTGCATTACCTACCAAACATTCCCATATATCATTACCCTTATCTTTTAATAATAATACTTCACAATGACCATTTGTTTCTTCTTTTAAACCATATAATCTTGCAGGAATAACTTTTGTATTATTTCTCACTAATATATCACCTTGATGTAATTCATCTAAAATATCATCAAAATATTTATCTAAGTAAGTTCGAGAAGCTCTGTCAACAATCATTAATCTTGAAGCATCACGTTTTTTTAAAGGTGTTTGAGCTATGAGTTCTTCAGGTAAGTCATAATCGAATTCACTTATTTTCATTTAAAACGCCCTTTCATAAACATCTCTGCCATAACTATTTAAAAATTCTTCTTTAAAATCTAATAATCTGTCTTCTTGAATAGCAGTTCTAATATCTTCTGCTAATTGCAATAAAAATGCAACATTATGAATAGATAATAAGCTCTTACCAAAAATTTCATCACACTTATGTAAATGTCTCAAATAAGCTCTTGTATAATTTTGACATGTATAACAGTTACATTGATCATCAATAGGTGTAAAATCATATTTATATTGCATATTATTAATATTCATTCGACCATGATGAGTCATTAACGCCCCATGTCTAGCAACTCTTGTTGGTAATACACAATCATACATATCAATACCTCTAATAGCACCATCTATTAAATCTATGGGATTACCAATGCCCATTAAATATCTTGGTTTATCTTCAGGCAACCATTTAATAGCATCATCAATCATTTTATACATTACATCTTTAGGTTCACCAACACTTGTACCCCCTATAGAATAACCGGGAAAATCTAATTTCACTGTTTCTTTAGCACTCAATTCTCTTAAATCCGCAAATTCACCACCCTGAACAATACCAAATAAAGCTTGATCATCTCTTTTATGAGCTGCTTTTCCTCTTTTCGCCCAATGGATTGTTCTTTCAACACTTTTTTGCATATAATCATGACTGCTTGGATAAGGAGCACATTCATCTAAACTCATAATAATATCTGCACCTAAATCATTTTGAATTTGAATAGACTTTTCAGGTGATAAAAATAACTTTTTACCATCAATAATACTTTTAAAAGTCACACCTTCTTCTTCGATCTTTCTTGTTTTTCCTAAAGAAAAAACCTGAAACCCTCCACTATCTGTCAAAAGTGGACCATCATAATTCATGAATTTATGAAGACCTCCAGCCATTTTTACAACATCTTCACCAGGTCTCAACCACAAATGATATGTATTAGCTAAAACAACTTGCGCATGCATATCTTTTAATTGTTCAGGTGAAATACCTTTAACAGTTGCTAAAGTACCTACAGGCATAAACATAGGTGTCTCTACATCACCATGAGGCGTATGCAAAACACCATATCTCGCACCACTTTGTTTACAAACGTGTTTCAATTCATACCAAAAATTTTCCATTATTTCACCTCATTTCAGCATTGGTAGTGTCAAAGCTTGGTATAATATTTAGGCTTTTCACTACCTGTTCCTTT
>JAJQDJ010000237.1 GCA_021202205.1 Erysipelotrichaceae bacterium | reverse complement strand
TTTATCCATGTTTTTATATTAATGATGCCATTTTTGAAGTGCGAAACTTGAGTATTTTACATATATACTGGAAAAACTGGCAAACATGGATCTAACAAATGAAGATGAGTTAAGAGAGTTATTGCCATACAGTGACACACTACCTAATTCAACCAAAATCATGAGTAAGAAGGAAATAGATAGATTATTAAAACAGAACGATCAATCATAGGATATACCTATACTGATGGTTCTGTTTTTATATACCTTATTATTAATATACGAGTAATATCGATATCCATATAGCATACCATACCTTATTGGATGTCCCACCTCGCTATTTGACGCATACATTAGAACCCATACTTACACAGAAACATGTATCCCATCCAGTAGCACATTCCATCTTGACAATTTTAATTTTTTCCTGAAGTCTTTGATAATATAAATCAGCATAACCTCCGTTTTCTAAATAAATCTTATTTTGATGTTCCATAGCATTAATATCACAAGGTCTCATAAAAATAAGAATCTTTTTAGAAGTACATTTGCTTTCACGATATTCGTCTTCAGTGAAATAGAATAATGTTTGAGTAATTGGACTCAACACTTCTTTAGCTGGAAAATCAGATTTTTCATCAAAGACAATATCTTCTGCTTTTTCAATGATATCATAACGAATTATATCAGTATCAGAATACCGACCAGCTTTTGGAAATCTTTTTGGTGCATAAATATCGTATTCTTTAGATAATTCTTTAAGGATATCGTTGATTTTTTCACAATTTACCTTATAGCCCATATATTTTTCCTCCTATTTTTTCTTATTATAACATAGATATAAATATTAGAAAATTATAGTTTTTTAATATTTATTATTGGATTTTTCAATAATATGTATTATTATGAAGGTGGAGGTTCATATGATTACAATAAAACATTTACAAATATTTCAAGAGGTTGCTTGTGTCAAATCAATGTCACAAGCTGCCAAAAATCTTTATATTTCTCAACCAACAATTTCTCAGAAAATTCAAGAAATAGAAGATGAATATCATATAAAATTATTTCAAAGGACACATAAAACATTACTCATTAGTGAAGAAGGAACATCATTTCTTAAATATACTAACCGTATATTAAATGAAATCGATGAAATGGTTGATTATTTTCTTAATAATAATGGCAACAAAACTATTAGATTAGGTGCAACGTTGACTGTAGGTTGTACCATCATTCCTCAATTATTAAAACAAATTAATCAAAAATATCCTAATATTTGTATTCAAATTACTGTAGATAATACCCTATGTATAGAAAACCTATTATTAGAAAATAAATTAGACATAGGAATCGTTGAAGGAGATCTCAGAAATCCTAAAATTATAAGAGAACCAATTATTCAAGATCAACTGGTATTTATATCAACTCCTTCTCATCCTTTAACTAAGTATAAAACTATTCAAACATCACAATTAGAAAATTACCCATTCATATTACGTGAAAAAGGAAGTGGTACACGTGCAAAGTTTGATCAATTTATGAATCGTTATAAAGTTGACTATCAAACAGCATGGACATGTCATAGTTGGGAGAGTATTAAGCAAGCTGTGTTAAATGATTTTGGCATATCTATTATTTCTGTACATATGATTGAAAATGAAATAAAGGATGGAACTTTACAAATTTTAAATATAGAAAATTGGGATTGCCATCGCTTGTTTTCTATTTGTTATCATGAGAGCAAAGAACTTAATGAAGATTTATTAGAAATTATTCATGAAAGCGAAAATTTTTCTCATTGCCCTATTTTAGATTACGTATGTTAGAAAATTTATTTTACATATGCAAGAAATTTTGTTATAATGCTATAGAATTACAAAAAGGAGAGATTTAGAATGATTAGTGTTGGTGATTTAAGACCAGGGATGACTTTTCAATATGAAGGTAATCTTTATGATGTATTAGAATATTCTCACAATAAAACTGCTCGTGCTGCAGCAAATATTCGTATAAAAATGAAAAATATGCGTACAGGATCTACGACTGAAGTAACTTTTGGAAATAGTGAAAAGGTAGCAAGAGCACACATTGAAAAAAGAAAAATGCAATACTTATATGATGATGGTACTTCATTAGTTTTCATGGATAATGAAACTTATGATCAGATTGAAATTCCTAGTGAACGTTTAGAGTGGGAAATTAACTTCTTAAAACCATCTGATGAAGTAGAAGTAACAAGTTTTGAAAATGAAGTATTAGGTGTTCAATTACCTGTTAACGTACCATTCACTGTTACTGAAACTGAACCAGCTGTTAAAGGAGATACAGCAACTGGAGCTACTAAAAATGCAACAATTGAAACTGGATATCAAATCAAAGTTCCTTTATTTATTAGTGAAGGAGAAGTTGTTATCGTTAATACAATTGACGGCAAATACCAAGGAAGAGCTAAATAAAGCTCTTTTTTCATATTTTCATATTTATATACATATAATGGATTGAAAAGGAGAATCATCTATGAATAAACAAGCTTTTACATTTTTAACATTATTTAGTCTTATTCTTGTTCTATCCATTTATTATATTATGTTACCTACAAATGAAACAGAAGATGTCACAACCGTAGAATCAACAATAACTCAGTTGCAAGAAGAATTAGATCAAAAAAGAAATGAAATTATAGCTCAAAACAATGAAATTATTGCAGAAGAATCAAGTACAACAGAAGCAATAATTGAAGCACTAGAAACTATCAGTGAAACAAAAAGCACTACCGAAAAAGAAAAAGAAATTGTTACAATGATATTAGAATTAGGATATGAAGAAGCCTATGTTGAAATCGATAATATGACAATCAAAGTAACAATTAAGAAAACTAATGCAACTTCTAGCGATGCATCAAATGTTATTAAAGAAACACTTAATCTTATGGGTAATGATTATCAAGTAGAGGTCAAATTTATTAGTGAATAAAACTTGTAATTTTATATAATTTTTTATACAATAGAATAAAGAAAAGAGGTAATAATATGGCACACGAATATTATAATTTTAATCAAAGCTCTGTTAATGATAAAATAATGATGAATGTCAATGTCTTTGATGAAATAACAAAAAAAACAGTTAATGAAATGAAAAATGTTTCTTTAGATACATCCAAAGGTTTTTCAATTCCAGGAACAAAAGCTGTCGTATCATGTTCAATTAAAGATAATGAGGTTTATATATGTATTCATGTACGTATAAAATATGGTGTTAAAATATCCACTGTAACAAATGAAATTCAAAAAAGAATTGCTACTGCAATTAAGCAAATGACTGATGTAGATGTTAAAAAAATTGATATTGAAGTAGACAATATAGAATTCGATTAAAAAAGCTGTTTAAAACACAATGTCATTAAGTTAAGATTTGGTGACATTCCCCTTCTCAAAAATGAGAAGG
>JAJQDJ010000205.1 GCA_021202205.1 Erysipelotrichaceae bacterium | reverse complement strand
ATCGTTTGACAGGTTTTAAGTGTTAATTATTTTGAGATTGTTGTCCTGAGATTTGGTTTTGTCCCATTTGAACCAATCTCTTGGTAATCTCACCACCAACAGATCCGTTCGCACGAGATGTTTCATCAGGTCCTAAATTGACACCAAATTCATTGGCTATTTCATATTTCATTTGGTCTATAGCGTTTTGGGCACCAGGTACAACTAATTTATTTTTACTTGAATTATTGTTTGAGTTCATTGCTTTCACCTCCTGACACTAATATTGTGTGAAGGTTAAACAAAATTATTCAAATTTTTTAAAATAAATCATCAATATTTTTATAATTATCATCAATCCATATATCTTCACTATTATCAATACATTTTTGTACCATTGAAGCATAATCAAAACGTTCTTCGAACATTTTGGCTTTATCGCTTTTTGGCTTTGTTGCTGGTTGTTTTGGTGTAAATATTGTACAACAGTCTTCATAAGGACGAATGGAGATATCATATGTATGGATTTTTTTAGATAAATCTATGATTTCCAATTTATCCATACACGCCACAGGGCGAATTACTGGAGTTGTAATAACTTCATTGATGGTTGCCATACTTTGCAATGTTTGTGAAGCCACTTGTCCAATGCTTTCACCATTGACAATAGCCAAACAATGATTCTTTTGTGCTATCCCTTCAGCAATACGATACATCATTCTTCGCATCACTGTCATGGCATAGGATTCATCACAATGTTCATAAACAGCAAGCTGTAAATCGGTAAAAGGAATAAAGTGAATCAATATTCTTCCATGTGTATAGTGTCTTAATGTATCTAAAATATCTGTGACTTTTTCTCTTGCTAGATCGCTTGTATAAGGTGGTGATACGTAATGAATACATTCAATATCAACGCCTCTTTTTAACGTTAAATAGCCCGCCACAGGCGAATCTATGCCTCCTGACAACATGAGTAAGGCTTTGCCACCAATGCCAACAGGATAGCCTCCTGCTCCTAATATGACATTATCCAAAACATAGCTACATTCTTTTCTTAATTCTACTTTTATCAGTATTTGCGGATGATGAACATCAACTTTTAAATCTTTTGAAGTATGATGAAAGATATAACCGGCAATAGATGTATTGATATCGTGAGATATCAATGGATAATCTTTATTCACACGTTTGGTATCGATCTTAAAAGTATCACCATCATTCTTTTCAATCAAATACAAAGCAACCTCACTTATCTTTTCTAAATCACTTTCTACTTTATAACAAACACTAAAAGAATGAATACCAAACACTGTCCTAAGCTTATCACATACAAGCGTGGCATCTTCACCATTTAACATAATATAGAGACGATCATGCGTCTCTTTATATGTGAGTTTATTAAAAGCATGAAGTATTTCTTTGGTATTGCTTGTTAATTTATGAATAAATGTTTTTCTATTTTTACCTTTGGTTGTTAGTTCACCAAATCTTACTAATATATGATTACCTTCCATGATATCACCTCTGTTTCTTAACCTTCTTGAGTATTTCTTTTAATGTCTTGATAAATGTTTCAACTTCATCTTGTGTTGTCATACTTGAAAAACTAATACGAATAGCACTTTGTCCAATGGCTTCATCCACTCCCATAGCTTTTAAAGTACGTGAAATATCATTTTTATGTGATGAACATGTGCTTTTCGTAGATACATATATATCTTTTTCTTCTAAGGCATGCAAAATGACTTCTGGCTTATAACCCACACATGAAAAATTAAGGATATAAGGAGAACTTTGTTGATAAGGTGTATTGATAACAATATCATCCATATCTTTAAGTTCATTTCTTACATAAGTATTCAATGATTGCACATATTGATATTTCTTTTCATTGTTTTCTAAAGCCAAACGAAGTGTTTTAGCAAACATCGTATGCGTTGCTGTATTAGAGGTTCCTCCTCTTAGGTTATTTTCCTGTTGTCCTCCATTAATCAACGGTACAAGCGTTGTGGCATCGTTTTTATACAAAACGCCACTGCCTTTCAACCCATAAATCTTATGAGCTGAAAAACTAGCTGTATCACAAATAGATAAATCTACTGGTATCTTTCCTAATGCCTGGACCATGTCAACATGGAACTTCACTTTAGGATTGATTTCATCTATGATCTTTCTTATTTTCTGAATGGGTTGAATACTTCCTACTTCATTATTCACATCCATGATGGCAATCAATATAGTATCATCTCTTATAAGAGTTTTTAATTCATCTAAATTGATATGACCATTCTTATCTACTGATACAAAATCAACATCAAAGCCAAAAACATCTCTTAATTGTAAACAAGTATTATAAACACTAGAGTGTTCAATTGTACTTGTTATAATGTGTTTCCCTCTATTTTGATATTGAAAAGCTATACCTTTAATAGCCATATTATTGGCTTCACTCGCACCACTTGTAAAAATGATTTCCGTATTTTTGACTTTCAGCATTTGACTCACTAAAGTACGGGATTTTTCCATCAAAGCACTTGTTTGAATACCCAAATTATATAATGAATCAGCATTCGCAAAATAATTATTCAGTAATGATTGATAGGATTGATTAATTTGCTTATCTAAAGGTGTTGTTGAGACATAGTCTAAATAGATCATTTTTTCCCTCCTCATTAATATATGCTTATTTCATAAACTTTATTATAAAAATCAAAACATTGGATGAAATCCAATGTTTAAGCTTTCACTGTCGAATTTTTGATTAATTCTTCATAAGAGCCAGGTTGTATTTTTTCAATGATTTCAACAGCTGTTGATAAAGCTTTGGTATATTCACCGTTTCTAAATAAGACTTCAGCCTTTGTGAGTTCTGTATTCACTTCTAAGAAAGTTGAACGATAACGATTACCAAATACAATAGCTTCTTCTACCATTTCTGCTGTTACAATCAAATTATGAACATTATCATATAATTTATAAATAATGTCTCTGGCACTATCGACACGTTTTGATAATTCTGTTAATTCAATTGGGTGATTATTACGATAGGCTTGAATTTGCGCAGCTTTATCATATGAATCCTGGAGATAATCTTTATATGATTCGTTGATCATTGGTAAATGCTTATTTTTAATTTCTGATTTAATTTCTAATAAGACAATATTAATATTTTCCAATTCATCGATTGCTCTTTGTTCTTGAAGCAATAATTGATCACGATAAGCGAAGAAAGAATTCAAATCATTTTCATGTTCTAATGCTTTTTCTTCCATATGAACAACTTTTTCTGTCATTTTAGAATAAGCAAAATCACCTTGATTCATTTCTTCTTCTAATTCATAAGATTCCTTCAAAATAGCATCAAATTCTTCATACTTTTCTTCAATATTCACCAATTCATTTTCATCAACGACATACATCTCTTTAATACGACGATAATCCTTTATCGCC
>JAJQDJ010000309.1 GCA_021202205.1 Erysipelotrichaceae bacterium | reverse complement strand
ATTGAAAATTATATTTATTTATGATACTAATATTATAACCAATATGTATTATATAAAGGAGGCCGTTTCTATGTATCCACAATGGGTTGAAATTTATCGTGCTAAAGGTCGCGAAATCAAAAAAATTGGTAATAATTACTATCTTTATGAATATAAAACTGTATATGATAAAGATAAAAAAGGTCCTAAGATAAAATCAGGTGTTTATATTGGTAAAATTACAAAACAGGGTCTAATTCTTAAAAAAGACGATTCTGAAAAAGAAAAACCTTTAGCTGTTTCTGCACCTCTTGAATTCGGCGCCACCTATCTTCTTGAGGTTTTATGTGCTGATATCCTCGAAAATCTAAAAAAGGTATTCCCTGATGATGCAGAAACATTGTTTTCTCTGGCTAAACAGTCACTTATTGAACCCTCACCTCTTAGATCCAAAAATATAATATATAAAAACTCATATGATATTGTCCTGCATCCTGATTTAAAGATGTCACCTGCCTCTATGACAAGATTTATCAATAAAATCGGATTGGAAAGAGATAAACAAGTTAATTTCATGAATCTATATCTTATAGGAGAGGAATATATTATTTTTGATGGAACCAGGCTTGTAAGTTATAGTGATAATATGGATCTGGCACGTATTGGCTATAATCACTGCAATATAGAAGATCCACAGATTAATGTTTTATACTGTTTTTCGCTTTCACCTAATAAGGCACCAGTATATTTTCGTGCCAATGCTGGTGATAAATCAGATTATGATACAATTATTAATGCAGTTAATGAAATAGGAATCAATAATGCAGTTATTATAGCAGACAAGGGATTCAACAGTGAATATAATCTCAATTTCTTAAAAGAAAATAATTTAAAATATATCATTCCTTTAAGAAGGAATTCAAAAGAAATAGATGATGACTTTGATTGTTCAGATATAGCTGGATATGACGGATATTTTGGCTATCATGGAAGAATCATCTTTTTCAAGGTATTATCAAAGCATGAAGTGGTAGAAAAAGAGGTTGAAAAGAAAAAAGGTCGAGGAAGACCACCAAAAAACAAAAAGACAGAGTATACTGTTGAATCAATAGAACAGGACATGGTAGTTATATACTATAATGAAGTACTTAAATCATCAGAATATAGAGATTATGGCAAAAGATTAATAAACCATCATAATAGCTATAGTGCTAAGGACATGGCAGAAGCAGTTAAAAGAATGGGAACAATTACAATTTGTTCAAATGAGGAGATCAACCCAGTAAAGCTATATGAAATATATAAAGAAAGAGAAATCATAGAAGATTCTAACAAGGCATTAAAGAATGTATTGGATATAAGCGATTCACATATGCAGAATGATGACAGTTATAATGGGTGGCTATTTATAAGTCATCTGTCACTTATGATGTATTACAGGTTATTTAATAAAATAAAAGAAGCCGGAAAAACATCCGAGCTGTCTGTAAGTGAGTTATTAAGAATGCTTAGAAGAATAACTAAGCAAAAGATAAATGGCAAGTGGATTACTGAAACAGGGACCAAGGTCGAGTTGGATAAAATCCAATCAATATTTCCTGAATATAATACCTAAGATATGAAAAGTTACGGATAAATTATTATTTAATATAAAAAAGATACGCCTAAGCGTATCAAATAGCTAATCTTCGTCATCTTCTAAATAATCGATAAACCAAGGACGATCAGATTCATCAATTTTTAAAGCATCTAAAGCTTGATCTATAGTCAAAGATAATGTTTCCATTATAATTCTAGCATCTTTAAGTCTAGCTCTATCCTCTACATATGCTGACATATTACATATATTATCAACCTCCTCAAGTTTTTTCTCTGTCATCATTATACCATATTTGTTTTCAATTAACAACTTTTTCTCGTTAGGTGTTTTACTATCTGTAAATAATAAGCTAAAGAAATTACTGATTGATTCATCTTCTTCTTGGTACTCAACGCAAGGATATATAAGAATAATATCTGATAAATCAATATCGTTCTTTATTCTTTTAATTTTTTCACTCATTTGTTTTAGCTTTTTCTTGCTTATACCTTTTACTTTTCTTCCAGTTTCCTTATACTCATAGCTGATTGTCCCAATAACACCATCATCTATTCTAGCATGCTTATAAACTATCCATATGGAATAGACTTTCTTTAGATCGTTGTAATTTGATTTAATAAAATCAATACCTTTTTGTTGGGATATCAAACGGCTGTTATTATGAATGGCTCTTCTCTCTAAACGATAGGGAAGATATCGTGATTTTTGTGGTTCAATATTAATGATAAGTCCTACATTGTTATCATCCAATATTGGACTGTCAACAGTCACAAAAATATCATAGATAATCTTAGTACCTGATATAGACGTATCCTCTTTACCTGTTATAGCAGGATGCTTTTTAAAATACTCTGTGAGATTTTTCATACTGATATTATGACATTCCTTGACACAGCATTTGATAATATAGGCAAGTATTTGAGAATCAGATAAGATGTGTTTACACTGCTCATCAAATTGTGTTTTCTTATCAAGTTCATCAGCTATAGCATTTTGTATGTCCTCCATTATTTCACCTCTTATTCTATAAAATTACTATAGCATATAAACGTGAAATACCCAAATTTCGTAAAAATGCATGATATTGTGCTATTTTTGGACATTTTGGAATGCATTAAAAGATGTTTTATGTCGATATACTTGCTGGATGCGTGAATTCAACTTCAAAATTTGAAAAATTGGGTATTCAAAATAATATAAAAACATTAAAATAAGAATAATAATATAAATAATATTAGTATTAAAAATGAGGGATTCATTTTTTAAAACAATAAATAAGTCCATTTTCATCATATTCACCTGTTAATGGATCAATAGGTACTTGTTCAATAGAATCTGTAGGTTCATACCAAACATCATCAACTTGTAGATAATTGGCCATTGTCTGAAATATGATTTTAGGAATACGTGTTTGAGTTTGTAATGTCATTTCTCTATTATCATCATAACCACACCATGATAATATTGTATGGTTTGGATTGTAACCTATACATAATGAATCATAGGTAGTTGTTCCTGTTTTCACTGCAAAGGTTGTATTGACTTGATAATTGATCATAGTTGCTGAGGCATATGTAGAGAATTCATCATGGAATGGAGATGTTAGGAGTTGAGACAAAATCAAGCATGTATCTTGATTGAGTAGTTGTTCATTTTGTGGCGAGTATTCGTAGAGTATATCACCATTGTCATTGGTTATTTTGGTTATTGTATAAATGTCATTATAGATGCCTTCATTAGATATGGTGACATAAGGAGATGCTAGTTCATAGATGTTGGTATTTAATGTACCTAGTGCTAAAGAAGGATTAGTCGTCTAGTAAAATTTCAATGAATTTATTTAAAAGATTTTTAAATAAATTCATTGAAATTTT
>JAJQDJ010000230.1 GCA_021202205.1 Erysipelotrichaceae bacterium | reverse complement strand
GTAAGGTATATACCTGATATATATCTTACTATACTTATTATACGAGGAGATGAAATAATGAAGATAGGTATTTTTAGTGATGCTTATATTCCTTTTACGAATGGTGTAACGACAAGTATACTTATGCTTAAACAATCATTAGAAGAAAAAGGACATACTGTTTATATTGTAACAGTCAGCACATCAAGAAAATTTGAAATAGAAGATCAAGGTAAGATTATTCGTTTACCATCTCTACCTATACCTATGTATAATTATCGTATTTCTTTTTTATATCATAAAGAAGCTATGAAAATGATTCAATCATGGAATTTGGATGTTATTCATTCACAGACAGAGTTTGGAATAGGCATGTATGCACGCATTGTCTCTAACAAATACAATATTCCATTAGTTCATACATGTCATACAATGTATGAAGATTATGTGCATTATATTAATGGTGGACATTTTAATAAGTTATTTAAAAACATTGTAAAAAAAATAACACAGAAATTTTGTCAAAGAAAAAACCTTGAACTCATTGTTCCGACTGAGAAAATATCAAAATTATATAAAGAAAAATATCATATTAACATGGATATCCATGTCGTTCCAACAGGCATTGACATAGATAAATTTGATATCAATCAATATCCAAATTTTGATAAATTAAAACTAAGAAATGAATTAGGCATTCATGAAGATGATTTTGTAGTTTTATTTGTAGGTAGAATAGCTCAAGAAAAGAATTTAGGAATGTTGATTCAAGTAATGAATCAATTACCAAATAATATCAAATTACTTATTGTAGGAGATGGTCCACAATTATCAAAGTTAAAATCTATATCCAATCAAAACGTCATCTATACAGGTAGTATTGATTGGAATGATAATATTCAATATTATTATTTTATAGCTGATTGCTTTGCAACTGCATCAAAAAGTGAGACGCAAGGATTAACAGTTATTGAAGCTATGGCGGCAAAACTTCCAGTTATAGCAATTAATGATGAAAGCTTTACAAATACGCTAAAACATGGTTATAATGGATATATATTTGATAACGAAAGGCAATATCAAGAAGCTATTATAAAAATATATGAGAATCAAGACATACTTGAGATGTTAAGTCAAGGAGCTTATGAAACATCTAAAGAGTATTCAGCATCATTATTTGGTGATAGATTATTAGAGGTATATAAAAAAGTATTACAGGGGAAAAATAAATGAGTGAATTATTAAATAATAAATATGTATTGGTACCTTTTGTATTATGGGTAGTTGTTCAAGTGTTTAAGGTCGTTTTTGAGGGACTAAGAAATAAGAAGATAGAATTAAAAAGACTATTTGGATCTGGTGGTATGCCTAGAGCCCATAGTGCTGTTGTATGTTCTTTAGCAACTCTTATTGGTAAATATGAGAGGTTAGATAGTTCCGTTTTTGCAGTGGCAGCTATTTTGGCTATTATTGTTATGTATGATGCATGTGGTGTTAGATATCAAGCAGGTAAACATGCAGTGTTGCTTAATAAGCTGTTGAACCATGAAGTGAAACTAGAAGAAATGATAGGTTATACTTATTTACAAGTAACTATGGGAGCTATTTTGGGAATTATTGTTGGTTTGGTATTTTAAAAGATCCAGTTTATGGATCTTTATCTTTTAAGTATCATTTCTACACATTTCCATGTTTCATCATGATATTGATAATATTCTTTTTCACTATCAACTTCTTTAAAACCGATACTTTTATAACAATGATAAGCAGTAACATTATTTTTAAATACACCTAATGTAATCTTTTTAACTTTTAGAAATTCGAAGGCATATTGAACAGCCAAACGTACAACTTGCTTGCCATAATTTCTGCTACGTAATTTATTATCAATAATGATAAATCCAAATCTAATAATACTTTTATCATTATCAATAAAACGCATAATTAAATGACTAACTAATCCTTTTTCATCATAAACAGTAAAAACATAATAATTATCTTGATTATCATAGGAATGATATAGTTTAATCATATCATATTCAGTAATAGGATACGAATCATAAAAATCGACACTCCATAATCTTAATGATCTTTCATCTTTAATCCATGTCACAATAGTTTTAGCATCACAATATTTATAAGGTCGTCTTAGCATGTTATCATTTTAAAGTCATGATAACATAAAAGAATAATTTTGTGAATTATGTTTGCTTGATACGATAATGTTTGATATGATACTTAAGAAGGTGAGAGTTATATGATAGGATTAGGAACAATAGTCAACACGATTGCAATTATTATAGGTAGTTTGATTGGAATGATTATAAAAGGTGGACTACAACAAAAGTATCAAGATATATTGTTGCAAGCTTTAGGGCTTGCAACAATGTTTATTGGATTATCAGGAGCTATGGCAGGTATGCTTAATGTAAGTGATGGTACTATCGAAACACAGGGATCAATGTTATTGATTGGTTCACTGGTGTTTGGTGCTATCGTCGGTGAATGGATTGATATCGAACTTCGTTTGGAACAACTTGGTGAATGGCTACAAAATAAAGTGAAAATAAAGAATGATTCACATTTTGTGGAAGGTTTTGTGACAGCATCTCTAGTGGTATGTATTGGTGCAATGGCTATTGTTGGGGCACTGCAGGATGGACTTCAAGGTGATCCTAGCACTTTGTTTGCAAAATTTATTTTAGACTTTGTGATAGTGATGATATTTGCTTCAACATTAGGTATTGGGGTGGCTTTTTCAGCTTTGCCTATATTTATCTATGAAGGCGGTATAACATTGTTTGCTACATTTATTTCACCATTTTTAACACAAACAGTTATTTCTAATTTATCTTTTGTGGGATCAGTCCTTATATTTGGTGTTGGCATTAATTTATGTTTTGGCAAGAAAATAAAAGTAGGCAATCTCTTACCTGCTATGATTATTCCGTTTTTCTTTCATTGAATTTGAATAAAGCAATTATATTTTAAAAATATATTGTAAAAACAAATAAATTGTGTATAATATAAGTAAAGAGGAGCTATCGGTAAGTGAGAGTTCTTAAAATGATAAAAACTGTGACAATAATTGCCCATTGCTTGGAAGGTTAAGGGCGATTATTTTTGTTATCGACATAAATCATCAATGCTAGGATTAAGCTTGCAAATGCAATAAGCATAATGACAAACTGAATTAATTCAGCATATGTAACCATATTGACCTCCAGCAGCCTATATTTCTCATAGTGAGATAAATCACTAGAGACGCTGCCATTTCTCTAGTAAACTAAAGAAAGAACAATCGCCTATCACCTATGATAGTTCCTTGAAATTATTATAAAATAAGCAACAAAACATATAAATAAAAAAATTGCTATAAATAATATAAAAAATGGTAAAATCCAAATATATATAAAATATTAATAATTATGCGAAGAAAAACTATTGATAAGTGAATTTCTCAATATAAATTAAAA
>JAJQDJ010000317.1 GCA_021202205.1 Erysipelotrichaceae bacterium | reverse complement strand
AAAGGAACAGGTAGTGAAAAGCCCATATATTATAACAAGCTTTGACACTACCTAAAATGTCCTCGGGTGATGATTATGATAAAAGAAATACATGATATAAAAGAAACTTATCTGTTCTTACAAAAAGCATTTGATCCTTCAGAATTAAGAGAATATGATTGGATGAAAGAAATATATGATCAAAAAAAATTTAAGATATATGCCTCTCTAAAAGATGAACAACTATTAGGAGTTATAACTCTTTGGGAGTTTGATGATTTTAATTATATAGAACATTTTGCAGTAGATGAAAACTATCGAGGTCAAGGTCTTGGTTCTATGATTATAGAAGATATGAAATTATTAAGTGATAAACCACTCGTATTAGAAGTTGAAAAGATTGTAGATACGATAACGCAAAAAAGAGTTCATTTTTATGAGAAACATGGTTTTCAATTAAGTTCTTATCTTTTCGTTCAACCTCCGTTGAGAGATAATGCTAAAGATGTTCTACTTATATATATGAGTTATCCTACACTATTGGATAATAATATGTATGATAGAATATTTACGGAATTAAAAAATAAGGTTTATACAAGGAGTGAGTATGAAAGCGTTAGAAGATAAGATATTAAATGAAGGTGTCGTAAAAAGTGGAGATGTTTTAAAAGTCGATGGTTTTCTTAATCATCAAATAGATGTAGCTTTTTTAAATGAAATAGGAAAGGAATTTTATCGTTTGTTTAAAAATAATGGTATTACAAAAGTATTAACCATTGAAGCTAGTGGTATTGGTGTCGCGGTCATGACAGCACAATATTTTGATGTGAAAGTTGTATTTGCAAAAAAAAGCAAGACAATCAATATATCTGATGATGTTTATCATACACATGTATATTCTTATACTCATCAAATTAATAATGAAGTGATGGTTTCTAAGCATTATTTAAATCAAGATGATTATGTATTGATTATTGATGACTTTTTAGCTAACGGGGAAGCTGTCAAAGGTCTTATTGATATCGTTCAACAATCTGGTGCTAAAGTCGCTGGAATAGGTATAGTAATAGAAAAAGGATATCAAAAAGGAGGGCAACTTTTAAGAAAGCTAGGATATCATGTTGAATCTTTGGCGATTATTCAGCAAATGAATGATGTGACTGGCGAAATTACTTTTAAAAATGATTGAACTCAATAAATAAATGTTGTATGATTCTTATACATTAGTGGAGGGAAATTTATGAGCAAAGTTGTTAAATTTGGTGGCACATCTTTAGCAGATGCAGGCCAATTTAAAAAAGTTTATGATATAGTGAAAAGTGATCCGCAACGTGTTTATGTTGTACCAAGTGCGCCAGGAAAAAGATTTAAAGATGATATAAAAGTAACGGATTTATTGTATAAGGCTTATAATGCTAATACTGAATCAGAGATGCATATGATTTTTAGCCAAATTAAAGAAAGATTTACTGATATTATTGAAGGATTAGGCTTGGATTTTTCTTTGGATGAAGATTTTGAAATTATTCGTAGGGATTTTGAAAATCAAATTGGTGAAGATTATGCTGCTAGTAGAGGAGAATATCTCAATGGTAAATTATTAGCTTATTATTTAAATTACGAATTCATTGATGCAAAAGATGTAATTTTTATTGATGAAAATGGTAATTATGATATTTCTAAGACTGAACGTCTTCTTACTAGAAAACTCAAATCTGTAAAAAATGCGGTTATTCCAGGTTTCTATGGTTCGTTGAATGATAGAAGTGGTAAGATTAAAGTATTTTCTAGAGGTGGTAGTGATGTAACTGGATCCATAGTTGCTAAATATGGGAAAGTTGATATTTATGAAAACTGGACTGATGTTTCAGGTTTCTTGATTGTTGATCCTAAAATAGTGAAAAATCCTTCAGTGATTGAAACAATTACTTATGGAGAATTAAGAGAGTTGGCATATATGGGTGCTTCGGTTTTGCATGAAAATTCTATTTTCCCAGTTAAAAATGAAGGTATACCAATTAATATTAAAAATACCAATCATCCTGAAGATCCAGGAACAATGATTGTTGAAAGCACATGTCATAAGCCATCTCATGTTATCACTGGTATAGCTGGTAAAAAAGGCTTTGCAACAGTAACAATCGAAAAAGAAATGATGAATTCTGAAATTGGTTTCGGTAGAAGGGTTTTACAAGTGTTTGAAGATTATAATTTATCATTTGAACATATGCCTTCTGGTATTGATACAATGACAGTCGTTCTTAATACGGATGATTTTTTTGATAAGGAACAAAATGTTATAGCTGGTATTCATAGGGCTGTACAGCCTGATTCTATTGTGTTAGAATCTGATTTGGCTTTAATTGCAGTTGTGGGTAGAGGTATGAAAGCCAGTCGAGGTATAGCTGCAAGAGTATTTACAGCTTTGGCTAATGAAAAGATCAATATTAAGATGATTGATCAAGGCTCTAGTGAATTAAACATTATTATTGGTGTAAGAAATGTGTATTTTGAAGATGCTATTAGAGCTATTTATAATGAGTTTTTTAACGATTAAGCAAGATTTTTAATCCTGCTTTTTTGATATGGAGGAATAATATGAAAGTATTAAATATGGCACCTTTAAACAGGAAATATTTAAAGAGAATTGAAGATAATTGTCCAGAGTTTGAGTTTATCACCATGGAAAGTCATAATGTTACTCAAGATATGATTAATAGTGTTGATATTGTGATAGGTAATCCTAGTACCAAGATGAATCTTAAACATCTTAAAGCTATATTGTTGGCGAGTGCAGGGAGTGATCAATATGTTCAAGATGGTATATTAAATCCAAATACTATATTGACCAATGCTTCTGGAACTTATGGTAAAGCTATAGCTGAACATATTATTGGGATGATATTGACCTTAAACAAGAATTTTATCGGTTATATAAAAAATCAAAATAATCATCAATGGCAAATGATTCATGGTGGTAAAGAAATATATCATAGTACAGTGGTTATTGTAGGACTTGGTGATTTGTGCTATGAAACGGCCAAACGTTTAAAAGCATTTGATTGTTATATTATTGGTATCAAAAGAAGAAAGTGTCAACCATTAAAATATGTTGATGAGATAGTGACAACTGATCATATTCATGAAGTACTTCCAAAAGCTGATTATCTCATACTCACATTACCACAAAATCAATCAACATATCATTTTATGAATGAAAAAAGATAGCGTTCTAATCAATGTAGGAAGAGGTAGTGCTATAGATACTATCGCTTTAAAGAAAGTATTGGATGACGGTTATTTTTATGGTGTTGGTTTAGATGTTGTAGAAACAGAACCATTGGATAAAAATGATACATTATGGAACTATTCTAATGTTTTGATTACACCACATATTTCTGGTGGCTATGAATGGCGTAGCTGTAATGAATATTTTGTCAATTTAACAACTCAAGTTTCGCACTTCAAAAATGGCATCATTAATATAAAAACATGGATAA
>JAJQDJ010000181.1 GCA_021202205.1 Erysipelotrichaceae bacterium | reverse complement strand
CCTTCTCATTTTTGAGAAGGGGAATGTCACCAAATCTTAACTTAATGACATTGTCCCTACCCCTCCTTTACCACTGACAACGTCAATGACTTTATTTATTTTTGAATTCTTATTTAATTCAGCTTCAAATTGTTTTAACATACGTTCATTTCTCCTTCGTTGGTATTGTACACTATTTTTTTATTTTTTAAAACCCATATGCTTTATTGTTTGTGAAAAATTCGATATACTTATTTTGAGGTGAAAACGTGAAGAAATTATTAACAATTATTTTAAGTATAATGTTATGTATAGCATTAGTTGCATGTAATAATACAACAGCTGAAGAATCAACATTTGCTAAGTTTATTAACCAACAATTCATTGATGAGATGGATAGTGACTATCTAACAATGCATACATATTTAGAAATTCCTGAAGATTATGGTGTGGATGAAACAAAAGTAGAAGTAAGTTTAGGCAGTCGTTTTGACTCAGAAACATTAGAAGAAAATAAGCAAATGGTGAAAGAAACATATGAGAAATTCCAAGAATTTGATCGTGATGATTTATCAGATGAAGAAAAAGATATTTATGATACGTATGAGTATATGATTGAATTAGCTATAGAAATGAATGATGATAAATATGACTATTATAATCAATTATTTGAGAGTGCTAGTGGTTTACATTATCAATTACCTTCGTTGTTTAGTGATTGGCAGATTGTAGATGAACAAGATGCTCAAGATTTAATAGTATTAGTGAATGATACTTTAGATTATATCAATAGTGCTTTAGATTATACAATTATACAAGAAGAAAAAGGTTTATTGATGATTGATAAGGATTCAGTGATTGAATATTGTCAAAACATTGTGGATGCAGGTATGGATAGCAGTATTTTAACAGCTATGAAAGAAACATTAGCAGAGGCTGGCTATGATAGTTATATTGAAGAATTAGAAAAGGCTTTTGAAGATTCATTTTTAGAAGCATATCAAAATATTATTGATACTTTAAATAGCTGTGATAATATTAATGAGAAAGGATATTGTCAATTTGAGTATGGAACTGAATATTATAGTTTATTGTTAGAGTATAAAGTAGGTTGCAATATGTCTATCGATGAAATTGAAAATTTTATGGAAGAAGCTTATAATGATCATATTATCAATATGATGATGGCTTATTATAGTAATCCTGATATCTATGATGACTCCTATACAACAGGCTTAACAAGTTATCAGGAAATATTAGATTTGATTGAAGAAAATATGAGTGAAAATTTTCCTAGTGTAGGAACGATTAATTATGATATTGAAACGATTAATGAAGAGATTGCATCTTCTTCTGGCGTGGCAGCGTATTTTGAAATACCAGCATTGGATGCTTCTACCAATTGCCAAATAAGAGTCAATCCTAATTTAAAAGATATCAGTTCCATTGATACCTATAAAACAGTCGCCCACGAAGGATTTCCTGGCCATATGTATCAATATGCCTATATGTATCAAAATGTTGATTCATTATATTTAAAGACACTCTCTACTAATAATGATTTTGTAGAAGGCTATGCTGTTTATGCAGGATATTATGCCTTAAATTATTTAGATATTGATGAAGATTATATAACAATATATAAAGAAAATGAATTGGCTACATATGCTATTATTATTTTATCTGATATTGGTATTCATTATCATGGCTGGGATGAGGAAGAATTCATGAATTATTGTGAATATCTCGGATTATCTTTAGATGAAGAAACAGCTCATAGTCAATACTTACAATTACAAGCCAATCCTGGTATTTTTGAATCATATTATGTTGGTTATGAAAAAATTGCAGATTTACAGCAAGAGGCTAAAGATAAATTAGGTAATAATTATAGTGATTTATCTTTCCATACAGCACTACTTGAATGTGGTATTGTCTCTTTTGAGGTCATTGAAAGTCACATTAAACAATATATTCAAAATAATTCATAATATTTAAAAAATACACAAAAAATACACATCCATAACATATAATACAAGAAACAAGAAAATAAAAATAAGAGATTAGTCCTTTCAATAATATACCCCTCTCTTCGAAGTCTCTAATCTCTTATTTTTTTATATTAAAATATCAATAATAATAGAAACAAGCATCCCTGCAATGAGGATTTTTATAAACATATTATCACAATTTATGATATGTTTTTTTTTAACAAAATATGATAATATAAATACAGGAGGAAGTTATGAAGTCAATAAGTAAGAATTCACTTGTCAAACAACTATCAATTTGCGGACAAGTTGCGGAGCATAAAAGTGAAATGATTCAAATCCATGGAGATGGTAATGAAGATAATATTTTAAGTGTTTTAAATAATGAAGAAAAAGAAACATTAGAAAAAATACTAAACAAATTACAACAAGCATGGCTTAATGATCATAAAGAACATCATACCAAAAAATGAGACAATTTTGTCTCATTTTTACATGGAAATGATTTCTACACCTGTTTCAGTTACTAATAATGTATGTTCCCATTGAGCTGATAGTTTTCCATCATCAGTATAGGCTGTCCATTCATTTTCACCGATATGAATATCACGTTTGCCTTGATTAATCATAGGTTCAATTGTTATAACCATACCTGGTACTAAAACTTCAGTTTTATAACCAGGATCATAGTGTAAAACATATGGATCTTCATGCATACTTAAACCCACTCCATGGCCACAGAATTCCCTTACGACACTATATCCATGACTTTCAGCATGATTTTGAATAGCCCTGCCAATATCTGATAATGTACTTTCGTACGGTTTTATTGCTTCAATACCTTTATATAAACATTCTCTAGTCACTTCTACTAGCCTTTTGGCTTCATCACTGACTTCACCAATCATAAACATACGAGAAGCGTCAGCATAATATCCTTTATAACAGCTTGTTGCATCAACATTGATAATATCTCCTTCTTTTAAAACAACATCTATGCTAGGAATTCCATGACAAACTTCATCATTGACAGATGTACAAATACTTTTAGGATAACCTTGATAATTTAAATCAGCACTTGTAGCATCATGTTCAGCTAAAAAATTTCTTGTTAGAACATCAATATCTTCTGTTGTCATTCCAACATGAATATTTTCTTCAATATAATCTAATAAGCCATTATTGACAATAGCAGCTTCTCTAATACCTTGAATCTGTTCCTCATTTTTTATCATTTTATGCTTTGGTAAGAGATAACCTTGTTGTTGTAATTGTTTTAAATGTTCATCAAATCTTTGATGACATTTTTTATATTTTTTGCCACTACCACACCAGCAAACATCATTTCGTCCTATTTTTTTCATTATATCACCCTCTTCAATTAGCTTACGCTAATCTATAGTTTATACCCAAATATTTTAATTGTAAAGAAAAAACGTGCTTATGCACGTTTCATATCTTGAACCCGTATTGTAAAATGAAACTGGAATTAAGGGAGGGCTGATTTGGAGGGC
>JAJQDJ010000188.1 GCA_021202205.1 Erysipelotrichaceae bacterium | reverse complement strand
CTGTAAGGTATATACCTGATATATATCTTACTATACTTATTATACGAGGAGATGATGTAATGAAAGTAATAAACACTAAAAAGGGTGATCCAAAGGAAGCAGAAAAGGTTATAAAAGTCATTAGATTTGAAAAGTCTAATTATTGTGTGTGTTGTGGCAATGAAATTCCAGAAGGTACACAAATATGCTATGAATGTTATGAAAAATATTTATCCGATTAATTTAATCAAAAAAGTGATATTGCTATGTATGGAGGGTTGAACAGATGCATAAGACTAGAGATATGATAGTTGTAACAATATTGACATTATTGTTGGTTTATACATTCGGTATACAGTTCATCAATTTGTGGGTGTATAAAAATGTATCAATTTCATTCAATTATAGATTATTATTTTACAAAGGTGCTTTATATTTCATTGTATTAACAGTAATGGGTTTTCTGCCAGCTTTTGGAATATTATTAAATGGTATAGTGTTGAAAAATGGTCAAAGAAGAAAAGAATATAGCTATTTACAATCTAACCATGAAATTAAAAAAAATCTTGTTTGTGTAAGATTTGATAAAAATGGATCATATTTATCTTTTATGGATAAAACTACAATCAAGAATAGTAAATTAAAAGATAAAATAGAAAATGATATTAAAAACTTTTGTTCCCAACATGAATATCTTCGTTTTTTGCATTTACAGGATTTCCAATTTAAAAGAAAATTAAAAAAATATATGATTGGAGGGGAAGAGGTTTATTTTAGAGGTGGCTTACCTATAGTTACTAATACAGGTAAGATATGGTGCGATCCTACTGATTCTCATTCTTTAGTTGTTGGTACTACAAATTCGGGTAAGACATTTTCAATTATTTTAATATTAATACAGCTAGTCAGAATGACAAAGGAATCGTGTGTTGTAGTAGATGTTAAAGGTGAGTTATCACGTATGACAGCACAAGACTTTATTGATTCTTTCGGTTTCTTTCTTCCATTCAATCCATGCAATATACAATGGATTGAATGGAAGAAAGAAACCGAAAGAATCAATAAAGAAAGAGAAAAGATTGAAAAAATAATCGAAGAAAAGGAAAATGAACATATGTTTTATTTTGATACACCTTTTGATAGAAGTAGATTATCGAAGGAATTTGGATTAAATAAAAATGGAGATCCAATAATAGATCCGAATACAGGTGAAATACTTTTATATCCTGATTATTCTAAGGCTGCTGAATATGTAATCGACGTTTGTAATTCTATTTGTCAGGATCCAAATGCAAAAGATCCAGTATGGAATAATATGGCTGGTAGAGCAATGCGTGGCATTGTTTTTTTATTGCTTGAAGAAGGCAATGAGGAATATATAAACTTTGAGTCAGTTAAAATGGTAATGGATTTAGGAGATATGCCAGATCATCCAAAATCAAAAAGCACCTATTTAAAGGAATTTGTTTATAAATATCGAAAGCCAACGGATTTATCATATCAGGCTCTTTCTGAATATTTGGAAGCACCAACTAATACGAAAAATTTAATTAAGTCCGTTTTTGGTGAAAGAATTGATCCTGTTATATTATCACAACAAATCAAGAATATGACTGCCAATAATGATATAGATTTTTCTTCTTTTGGTGATGAAAAGACTGTAATTTATTTAAAGGTACATGATGAGAAAAGTACATATTATCCTTTGGTCAATCTTTTTATGAGACAATTTTGTGAGGTACAAACTGAAATGGCTCGAAAAAATCCAAAGGAACGTTTAAAAGTGCCAATAGATATAGTATGGGATGAATTTGGAAATTCACCTACATATGATGGTATCAAAAATTTGTTATCTGCTGGACGTTCAAGAGGTATTCGAGTGACATTAGTTGTGCAGGGATATGATCAGTTAGATGAAAAGTATGGTGAAAAAGGAGCTAAAACCATAAAAAACAATTGCCTTACAACTGTGTATCTATTATCAGGAGATAATGCTACTCTTGAAGAAATATCCAAGAGATGTGGAAGCAAAATTATATATGTACAAGGCAAAGAAGAAAAGGAACCTATTTTCACCACGGATAGATTACAACTTTTTAAACTAGGCGAAGCATTGTTTCTTCGTCAAAGAGAAAATCCGTATTTTACTAAAATGCTGCCTTACGATAAATATAGGGTATATAAAAATAATAACTATGAAGGAGATGATAAACCACATCCAACAGCTAAGGGATGGGATATTAAGCTAGAATATGAAAATCGAAAAGATAAGCATATTCATAATAAAAGAAATACAAAATAGTAATTCTAATCATCAGAAGGAGGATAAATAAGTGAATGAAATATTAGAAGAATATAATATAAAGAAATTAGGCTATGAATATTTAAATATCTCTATTTTACAAAAGTTAAATCGTAGACAACTTCACAAGCTTAGTAATGGGGAAAGCTGTCTCATAACAGAGGATTATGCAAATAATAGAGATAAACTTTTTTTAAAAAATACTTTATTTAAAAAAATGGCAATCAGTGATACACGAATTGAAAAAGCTGTATTTATCAATTGTAAATATGAAGATGTTAGTATTAAGGATACATCTTTTAGCAATGGTATATTTATGAATTGTTATTTTGAATCAACAACTTTTACTGGTGTAGATCTTGATTATGCAGTGTTTATTGGATGTTTATTTAAAGATACGTTCGTTATGAAATGTAAACTTAATTATGCAGAATTTTATGAAAGTAATTATAGTGATCTAAATATTGTATTAGATAAGACAAGTCCTGATTACACTGAAACCTTGGATATAAAAGTTGTAAATAATAACTCATATAATGAAAGAACCACAAAAACGATTATAAAGGAGGAAAATAAGATGGAAATATTAGGTAATATAGTTAGTGAAAAAGAATTTGATGAATCATATACGATTGAAAATAATGTGATATATGATAAATGTATTTTTAACAGTTCTTCAATCAAGGATATTAAAAATAATCCTGAATTTAAAGATTGTACTTTTAAAAATATGACTTTTGGATATATGTATAAAATATCAATGTCTAAATGCAAATTTATCTCATGTTCATTTTATGAAACAGTAAAAAAATGCTATTTTGATTATTGTGATTTAAATGGGAATTATTTCAATAATCAATTTGAATTTTGTAATTTTACAGATATAAATGTATCAGACGAACTTTTAAAAGAACTCAAAGATAAATCAAAGCATTGTTATTTTTCAGGTGATAGTGAAACTATTCAAATACAAGAAGTTATAAAGGAGGTAGAGGTTGTAAAGGAAATTGAAGTATCAAAATATGATCCAGAATTTGAAAAATTGATTGAACCAATTTACTTAAAATTCCAAGAAAATCAAACCATGATTCAACACTTGACACAGGAATCACAAAAGAAACCTTCCATTAAGGAATATGTTAATTCATTAAACGATAATGAAAAGTGGCAATTCATGCAATGTCATTAAGTTTATTTTTAAGAAATTATATGTTAATGACTTTACGGGTTT
>JAJQDJ010000289.1 GCA_021202205.1 Erysipelotrichaceae bacterium | reverse complement strand
TATAAAAATTAAATTTTTTTCATCTTAATTCCACTTTCTGCTTGCAATTCGGGAGTTTTACTATTATTTCTATGTGCACAACTATTGTATCAAAAACATCAGAAAAAGAAAAGGATTATTTCATTTTCTTTTCTTAAATATAAAATAAAGTATATATAATATGACAGCTTCTACTAATGTTACATAAAATAATAATAAGAATATATATCTTATATCAGTACCTATAAGTGTTAATATTACAAATATAATTAAAGAAACTAATGAAAACTTACATGAATTCTTAAAATATTTATAATAACGATCAGCTAAAAAATGGAATCTATCCATATAATCATCTCCTACTTACCAATACAAAATCGTTTAAATAGCTCATCTAATAAATCTTCTTTAGCACGTTCTCCTAATATATCTTTTAAATTTTCCCAACTATCATATAAATCAGTAACTATTAAATCGGCAGGTATGTTTTGATGCATTGCATCAACAGAAATTTCTAAAGATTGTTTAGCTTTTTCTAGTAATTGTATTTGTCTAGCGTTGGCTAATATGTCATCTGAAGTGGAAGTTATATTTCCTTTATTAAACATATCTTTTATTTTATTAATAAGAGGTTCTATATCATGTTTTTTAGCACTTATAGATATACCTTCAATATTATTGATTGATCCTTTATCATTCTTATTTAAAACAATAATACGATTTGTATCTTTTGATAATTCTAGTAGTTCTTTATCCTCATTATCTAAAGGTGATGATCCATCAATTAATAATAAAACCAAATCAGCCTTATGTATAAGCTCTTTAGACTTATTCACACCAATACTTTCAATAATATCATTAGTATCTCTAATACCCGCTGTATCAATCATATTTAGAACAATATTATCTAATTTTATATTACCTTCTACTATATCTCTTGTTGTTCCTGCAATATCTGTTACAATGGCTTTATCTTCCTCTAATAAAGCATTTAATAAACTAGACTTACCTACATTAGGTTTTCCAATAATAACTGTAGATATACCATTTTTTAACAAATGAACATTTTTAGATTCATCAATAATATGATTCATTTTATCTAATAAGTTTTGACTCAATGGTAATAGCTTTTCAGCAGTCAATTCTTCTACATCTTCATATTCAGGATAATCTATATTGACTTCTATTTGTGTAATAATCTGTATTAAATCTTCTTTTAAATCTTCAATAAAATGACTAATATTACCTTGAATACCTTTCAAAGCTAAATCTGTAGCATAATCGTTTTTAGCAGTTACCAAATCACTAATAGCTTCTGCTTGTGATAAATCAATACGTCCATTTAAAAAGGCACGTTTAGAAAATTCTCCACGCTCAGCCATTCTAGCACCTTTTTTCAAGCATAAATTAAAAACCTTTTGAGTAATATAAATACCACCATGACAATTAATTTCAACCATTTCCTCACCAGTAAAAGTTTTCTTTCCACGATAGATATTTACTAATACTTCATCTATTTTTTTATCACCATCAACAATATAACCATATGTAATAGTATGACTATCTTTATTTATTATTTTACCTGTAAAGAAACTTTGAACAAATTCAATACAATCTTTACCACTCACTCTAATAATAGAAATAGCTGCTTCTAATCTTGAGGTTGCAATTGCTACAATAATCTCATCATCCATGATTTCACCTCTTTTTATCAATATATTCTTATAATATGTATTTTATATGTCTTCAATACCTTCAAATTGTAATTGATAATATCTTGCATATACTTGATTCAATTCTAATAACTCTTCATGAGTACCTCTTTCTTTGATACCTTCTTCATTAATAACTATAATTTCATCAGCATTTCTGATTGTTGATAATCTATGAGCTATTGTAATACATGTTCTATTAGCAGACAAAGCTTTTAGACTTCTTTGAACATATCTTTCACTTTCATTATTCAGTGCTGAAGTTGCTTCATCTAATATTAATATCTTAGGATCTTTTAAAAATATTCTAGCTATAGATTTACGTTGTTTTTGACCACCGCTTAATCTTGTACCTCTTTCACCAACATAAGTATTATACTGATCAGGTAATGACATAATAAAATCATGAATCATTGCCTTTTTAGCAGCTTCAATAATTTCTTCATCACTTGCTCCAGGTCTACCATAAGCTATATTATCTTTAATAGAACCTGTAAATAAATATACATCCTGTTGTACAATACCGATTGATTTTCTTAAAGATTGAAGTGACAAATCTTTAATATTTTGTCCATCTATTTTTATTGTACCTTTATCAACATCATAAAATCTAAGTAATAATGAACAAATAGTAGTCTTACCACCACCAGAAGGTCCTACTAATGCAACACTTCTACCTTTATCAATATGTATATTCAAATCATCAAAAACCTTATCATCATCATATCCAAATGTTACATGTTTATAATCTATCACACCCTCAACATTTTCCAAATCATGACAATCTTCACTATCTTAAATATCTATAGGTGTATCCATAACTTCCATAAAACGTTTAAAACCTGAATATCCCTTTTGTAACATTTCTGTAAATTCTACCAATACTTCTATTGGAGCAACAAAAATATTAATATATAAAGCATAAGTCGCTAATGATACAGCTTCTAAAGTTCCTTGAGCTATAAAATAGCCACCACCTATTAATATTGTCACATACAATAAACCTTGAAAAAAATTATTGCCTGATTGAAAGCTTCCCATCGCATGATAATTACGTCTTTTAGATGCCATAAACTTTTCATTACTGACTTTAAACTTTTCTCTTTCAATATCTTCGTTAGCAAATGATTTAACACCTCTAATACCTGCAAGTGTATCTTGCAAGGATGCATTAATTCCTCCAATCTTACGTCGATTATCCATAAACGATTCTTGCATCTTTTTATTTTGTGTAAATGAGAATATTACCATTCCTAAAGTCACAATCATTAATAATAATGTTAAAGGTACATGAACATAGAATAATAATACAAATGAACCTATAATCTTAATCACTGAAATAAATATATTTTCTGGACCATGATGGGCAAACTCACTAATATCAAACAAATCACTAATTAATTTGCTCATCATTTCTCCCGTATTATTTTGATCATAATATTTAAAAGATAAAGCTTCATATTTATCAAATAAATCCTTACGCATATCTCTTTCCATCTGTGCTCCCATAATATGACCTTGTGCAGAAACATAATATTTACATAAAGCTCTAATAATATAAGCTAATAACAAAATAATAGCTAATAATAATAAATGATTCATAATATAAGTAGAACTACTTAAATATAATGTTTTATTTAAATAATTTAAAACTTGTGGAAAAGCTAAATCTATAATACTAATAATTGTTGCACAAAATAAATCAAAGAAGAATACTTTCTTATAAGGTTTGTAATAACTTATAAACGTTTGAACAATATGCTTCATTTTCTCCCTCCTCGTATAATAAGTATAGTAAGATATATATCAGGTATATACCTTACAGT
>JAJQDJ010000111.1 GCA_021202205.1 Erysipelotrichaceae bacterium | reverse complement strand
AAACCCGTAAAGTCATTAACATATAATTTCTTAAAAATAAACTTAATGACATTGTCGAAATGATTCCTTTTTATTTTATGATATGAATTCTACTTTCTTTTTTAGGCTTAGGTTTTATGCGTTTTTTGGAATAACCTAAAGCCACACATCCAACAACCTTATGATCACTAGGAATACCTATTTTAGATAATACACTACGCACATTATCCATTTCTTGAGTGTCTCTCATTTCTTGAGTGTCTCTTAATTGATTAATCCAGCAAGAGCCTATATTAAGACTTTCTGCAGCTAAAAACATATTTTCTAGCATACAACTGCCATCTTCTTTAAGCCTTGTATAATCTTTAGGACCACTTACTATTACAAGAATTGGTGCATGATACGTACAATAATAATTATCAGGTTTTTGAATATTTAATTGTTTAAAAGCTTCATTAATAGCTAAAGCCAGTTCATCAATTAAATTGATATTCATTATCGCAAAGGCTTCATCAACTTGACTATTCATAGCACTGGGTGCTTGTAATCCTGCATTTAAGATTATCTTTAATTCTTCTTCAGTTATTGGTTGGCTTTCATAATTGCGACAGCTATATCTAGAAGCTATGATTTTTAATGTTTCATTCATTTTATCACCTCTTAATAATTATAATCTTATTCGTCAAAAAAACAATGAATATAAAGTTCATTTGTGATATACTTTAAACATTAGAAGTTATTTCTAATATATTATATTGTTTATTATACATTTATTATAGAGATATTGTAGAAAGGAAAGATTATGAAAAAAATATTAGTGTTTGTTATGATGATGGCTATGTTATGTGGCTGTTCACAAAATAAGACTGTTACAACTTTTATGCTCACAAGAGATAATGAGACTTATGCATTATATAATACTGAAGGTAAGCAAATTACAGAAAATGATTATACTTATTATAAGGAAGTCAATGCAGGCTATTTGATCAATGATAAGGATGAACAAGTAGGTGTTATAGATGAATCAGGAGATACTATTATAGAATTGGGAATATATGATACTATAGAAAGTATAAACTCTATGTTTTATGGTTATAATGATGTGTCACAAGAAACTACTGTTGATAGTGAAGAAACAACAGATGAGGTAGAAGACAGGAGCGGATATCTTTCAGATAATTTGGATGTCTTGAATAGTGACGGTGATGTTTTGTATAGTGCTAGTGATGATGTACAGATTATGCAGAGTGATTTACCTGTTATTTTAGAGGATGACACATATACTGTATTATATAAAGATGGTGATACGATATATTCTGGTACTGATAAGATAAGCTATGTTAAACAAAATAGTAATGGAACATATGTTTTGATTGGTTTTGAAGATTATGTGAAATTTTATTATACTGATACATCAGAAGAAGTATCTAGCTTTGATCTAACAATAGAAGATAGTGGTGAATACAATATTATCGCAACCAATGAAACTGGAGTGATATTATATGATAAGAATAATGAAAAAGTGATTTATATAGATATAGCGAATCAAGTATATTATATAATCGAACAAAAAATAGAATCTGCGTATTTTGATTCCAAAAATAATGCTATATTCTTAACTGAAAATGATACATATATTTATTCAATTGGCCATGAACTTATAAAATTGACGACATATTATTATTCAAGTAGTATTTATCTAGAAAGAAGTGGTAGTGTTTATGGTCCTCATACTATTTATAATAGTGATACAACTATTGATGATGCTCTGGTTGATATGCAACTCAATCCTGAGGTGAATGAATTAAATAGTGTGATATATCCTGTATATGCAAAAGATCAAGGATATACATATTATGATTTTGATGGTAATCAGGTTATTGATACTTATTATTTATCAGCTGAAGCATTTGATGAAAACGGATGTGCTATTGTTCAATTACAAGATAATAGTTATACTTTAATAAATAGTGATGGCAAGCAGCTTACAAAATCTACTTATTTCTCTATTAAGTACATAGGCAGTTCATATTATGCAGTATATAATGAAAATGGATTTTTTGGAGTTGTGAATTCTAGTGGTGAAGAAATTTTTGCTCAGGAATATACAGAACTTCCAGAAAATTGCATTGTAGAATCAAATAATACGATATATTTATTATTAATTAAAAATGGTAGAACGTATGTATATGATTCTGCTTCAGATATGAAAGAAATTTTTTCACATGAAGGTAATGTTATTTTGAATCCAAAAGGATATTTTGTGGTTGATAATACCTATTATACTATCGAAGGTGAAGAAATAGAATAGGAGAAAATGATGATGTATTTATTTGTGTATCTTTTATGGTTTATTGGTATCTTATTGATCTTTCAATTGGTTATGTTTGAATTACAAAAGCGTAAAGTTGATAAATCAAATGATATGAACTGGTATTTATCTTTAAATAAACCTTTTAATTATAATAGGACTGGATATATGGTATTTATTTGTGCTCTATGTTATGGTTTTGTGATGGGTATTTCTTTTAGTTTTTCTTGGTTCTTTTATTTGATCTTATTTATCGCTTTAGGTATTGTAGCAGATGCAGTTGTACAATATTTAACATTAGCTTATGGTAAAAAAAGATGCGCTAAGCAAATTGAAGAAGCTCAATATATGAAAGATGAACTTGCACGTTTATCAGAAGCTGTGGAAGTAGAAGATCATTCTTATGTGACATCATCATCTCGTTATGATGAACTTGATTATTTAAGGCATTATATCAAACCAACTGATCATGTTGCTTTTATTACAGCTGATAAGGGTAAGCTTGCTTATGAATTTGAACCAAAAGGGGAAGCGACATTTGTCTTAGAACCATATAATGAGGTAGATACTTTAAAATATCCTGAAAGTCCAACCTTTAAGATTACACAATTAACATCATCTGGCCAAATGCCTTTTAAAGATAATAAATTAGATATTGTTTTTTGCAGGAATTGTACTTATACCAAAGAAGAAGTCAATCGTGTTTTAAAAAATAATGGTTATTATATTGTTAATCAAAATGGTACAGCTAATCTTAAAGAATTTGTGCAAATGTATATGCCTTTTAAACTTAAGAAAACTTGGGATGCTTATACCTGTGCTAAGTCATTGGAAGATTTAGGTATGCATATTATTGAAAAGATTGATGATTATGGAACTATTCGTTTTAATAGTGTTGAAGCTATTTATACGTATTTCATGGAAGTATCTCCAGAACTTGCAGATATTAATAAATATCAAGTATTTTATATTAATGCTATGAAAGCTATTAGAGAACAACATTACTTTGATCTAACAACTCATAAATTTTTGGTTGTTGCTCAAAAAACGGGTGCTATCCCACAAGTATAAGAGAAGTAAAATCTTCTCTTTTTTTGTGAAAAGAAGTATTATTATCTTGATTATAAATAAACTTTTTTTTAAAAAAGTATGATATACAGATGAAAATGTAAGCGATCCCGAATTGCAAGCAGAAAGTGGAATTAAGATGAAAAAAATTTAATTTTTATA
>JAJQDJ010000229.1 GCA_021202205.1 Erysipelotrichaceae bacterium | reverse complement strand
AAAGGAACAGGTAGTGAAAAGCCTAAATATTATACCAAGCTTTGACACTACCAAATAGCACGCGAGGTGAAATATATGGGACAAAAGAAATATTTTTTCTTTGATATAGATGGAACATTAGCAGTAGGAACACCAGGTCAACAATATATTCCAGAATCTACCAAATTAGCACTAAAAAAATTATCTGAAAATGGACATTTTTTAGCTATCGCAACAGGTAGAAGCTATGCTATGGCAAAAGAAAATATGATTAATTTAGGTTTTCATAATATGGTTAGTGATGGTGGTAATGGTATCACTATTAATGATGAACTCATCGAAATAGAACCTTTAGATTATGATAAATGCATAGCATTAATTAATGAATGTCAGGAAAAAGGATATATATGGGCATTATCTCCTGATAATAAAACAAGAAGATTAGCACCAGATAATCGTTTTTATGACTTTACACATGATGTCTATATGGATACAGTTGTTAAGGAAGATTTGAATCCATTGGATTATGATAAAATATATAAAGTCTATGTAGCATGTTTTGCCCCTTTGGAACAGCAATTAGAAACATTAAAAGATTTACCTTGGTGTCGTTTTCATAAAGAATGTATATTTGTAGAACCAGGTGATAAATCTAAGGGTATTAAGAAAATGGTTGACTATTTTCATGGAGACTATAAAGATGTCGTTGTTTTTGGTGATGAAAAAAATGATTTATCGATGTTTTGTGATGAATGGACATCAATTGCAATGGGTAATGCAATTGATGAACTAAAAGCTAAAGCAACTTATGTGACAAGTGATGCTGATAAAGATGGCATTTATAACGCATGTCAACATTTCGGGTGGATATCATGAAGATAGTATTTTTTGATATAGATGGAACAATCTATTCTTATGCCTTAGGAGGATTTACCCAACAAGTTAAAGATGCTATTTATGAAACAAGACAAAAAGGTGTATTATGCTTTGTTGCAAGTGGTAGACCTTATGGTTTTATAGCTCAAAATGTTAAAGATATAGGTTTTGACGGATATGTGTTATCTAATGGTGCCCAAATAACTTATCAAAATAAAAATTTAAAAGTTAGATATTTAAACAATATTTATTTAAAAGAATTATGTAAGAAACTAAGAGATAAACATATTGAATTCACATTATTAACACCAAAGGCTTGTTATATTAGAAGAGGTTATACACAATTGTTAGAATTTTATTCTAAATGTAATATTGATTTTGAAAACTTTGTGTTTGATTATGGTGAGGATGAAATTATTGAACAAACAATCAAAGTAGAAGCGTGGGTAAAAAACGAAGAAGAATATCAATATGTTGTATCTAACTTGCAACATTTTTCTTGTGAACTGCATCCAGATAATCATAGTATGGAAATCTATTCACCAACTGTTTCTAAAGCAACGGGTATATTAGATGTTTTAGATTTATTAAATATTGATGTCAATGATAGTTATTGTTTTGGTGATGGTCCTAATGATGTTGAAATGTTTGAAACAGTAGGGCATCCTATAGCTATGGGAAATGCTATTAATATTATTAAAGAAAAAGCAGAAATAGTATGTCCATCTATCGATGAAGATGGTGTCGCAGTACAATTAAAGATGATGTTTTAAAAGACTTTGTCAATTAGACAAAGCCTTTTTAAAATCCTTCACCTTTTTAAAATCCTTCATTTGTTGTTTTTAATGTAAAATGAGCATCTGACCCGGAATTATTAATAACATCATTTTGAATATAATCATCACTGTCTGATTGTAGATAAACATAAGCAACAGTATCATCTAAATAAACAGAATAGTAGACATCAGGATCATTTTTAGGAACCATATTATAACAATTATCAATACTTCTTGCTTCCAGAGTCATAGTACTACTATCAGAATAATTTTGTTCTTTACAATAAGTCCCAAATTCTACAGTTGTATAATCTTTAGATACTCTTAAAAATCGCATCATTGTATATCCTTTAGCATTGTAATATTCTTCACCATAATAATCTATAGTTGTAGATGTTTCTTCACTAACATTATCAATACTAGGAATATCTAGATTTTGAGATAATTCAGGTAGATTTACAAAATCATCATAGGAAGAATAATCAATGTTAAAATCTTCTTGAAAATCATTTATAAGATTGTAAAATGAATTCATCGCATCATTAAGCAATGGTACATTATCATAAGTTATTTCATTAGTTGTTGAAATATTAAGCAATCCTGTGGCTTCTTCTTCATTTGTATAAGAATTGTTAATATATTCTTCATAATAGTAATAAATTTCATATTCATAATAAGAATTATTATATGAATTAATAATGATCTTTTGTTCAATATATTATCGCTATTTAAAATATCTTTGCGTTGATATGTATAAATGAGAGATTTATCATTATCATCATTCGAAAGTGAAAATGAAGTTGTAATGGAAAGTGTTTCACTTTCTTCATCTTGAGCTATTTTTGCACTACGATATGTTGTATCATCACCAGCCATTTGGGCATATTCAACAGACAATACATTAATATCCCATTTATCTTCATCATATGTTGTATTTTCAATAGTATCAATTGTATCAATCCAAAAATCAGAATCAGATGTTGTATTACTTTGACTACAACCTACTATATTTAATGACAAAAAGATACATATTAATATTTTTAAGTATTTCATAATTTATTCTCCTAGTTTTTTTAATGAAAAACAATGAATTATTAATTCTGACTACAACTAGCAAGCAAAGTAAGAAAAGCAGCCAATATAATTAAATATGTATGTATAGTTTTATAAGTTTTCGTTCTCTGAATAAGATACATATCATCTTGCTCATTAAAATAAGATATAATGATTTCAGAGGGAGAACCAAATTGTTCAACAATCTCATCATAAGTTACTTCTTGATGATTAATATTGCATATTATTTTTTCCATAAAACGTTTTTCTCTTGTGCCGTATATTGGAAATAGAATTTTGCAATCATTAATATATCTTTTTAAATCATTACTCATTGTTAAAGTTTCACTAAAACCACATAATGGCATAATAACTAAAAAATCATCAATAATATCTTTAATCATATTTTTCCTCCATAAACTCTTTAATCATATTTTGCATCTCATCATACTCTTGATAAAGCTGATGAAGGTATTCCTTACCACTATCTTCCAAATGATAATAAACACGTGTTAAACGTTTTCCAACTAATTTAGACCAACCAGAAATATAACCCGCATCTTCTAATCTGTATAAAATAGGATACATTGTTCCCTCTTTAACTGTTATCTTTCCATTGGTTCTTTCACTTAATGTTTGTGTAATCTCATATCCATAACAATCTTTTTCTTCTAATATCTTTAAGAAAAGCATCTCTATCTTAAAAAAACTATTAATTTTAGCCATAGCACACCTCATTAACATTACATTATCACAAGTATTTATTTAAATCAATACCTAGAAAAAAATAGGTATTGATTGACATTTATATTTATTTCGATAAAATATAATTCAGGACATTTTTATG
>JAJQDJ010000151.1 GCA_021202205.1 Erysipelotrichaceae bacterium | reverse complement strand
ATTATCTCATATTTATTATGGTATTAGAACCACATCACTATTTGACGCATACGTTTAAAAATTTAATTGTTTATATTTAAGACAGTTATACTGTCTTTTTTCTATTTTAGATTTTAATTGACATTTATGATGTTTATGATTAATATATTTCTTAGTCTTAAGGAGGTTTTCTTCATGATATATTTGGATTATACAGCTAATTGTCCTACTGAAAAAGATGTATTAGATACATATATCAATACCACATACAATTATTATGCGAATCCTAACTCATTTCATGATTTAGGAATACAAGCTAAAGAATTACTCAATAAAAATAGTTTAGAAATATTACAATTATTACATAAAGAAGATGCTGATATCATATACACCTCTGCTGCTAGTGAATCAAATAATCTTGTTGTCAAAGGAATAGTAGAAAGATATAAAAATAGAGGCAAACATATTATTATTGGAAGTTTTGAACATAATTCTATTACAGTACCAATATCTAAATTGCAACAATCTGGCTATGAAGTAGATATTGTGCCTGTCAATAAAGATGGTATTGTTGATTTAGAAGAATTAGAATATCTTCTTAGAGATGATACAATATTAGTTAGTATATGTAGTGTTGATAGTGAGTTAGGAATTCGCCAACCAATAGAGAAAATAGGAAAAATGCTAAAAAATTATTCATGTTATTTTCATAGTGATGCTTCGCAAGCTATAGGAAAAACAGAAATTGATTTTAGTGATGTTGATTTAATAACTATGACACCCCATAAGTTTTATGGTATTAATGGAAGTGGAGCATTAATAAAGAATAAGAATATTGGTTTGGTCCCTATTATTGATGGTGGAAAAAGTACAACAGAATTTAGAAGTGGCACACCAGTTCTGGCGAATGTAACGGCTATGAAAAAAGCTTTGGAACTTGCAACAATAAACTATGCCGAAAGATATAAAATAGTCAGTGAATATCACGATTATCTCATCACTTCTTTAAACAATATTCTGATATTCATATCAACAATACAAAATATTCACTTCCTCATATTATTAATATATCTATTCCAAGCATTCCATCTATGACATTTGCTGATAAACTCAATGAAAAACAAATATATATATCAACCAAAACCTCATGTTGTCCAACTGCCACACCATCTAAACTCGTCTATGCTTTAACACATAGTAAACAGTTAGCCTCATCATCTTTAAGAATTAGTCTTTCTCATCTTACTACAAAAGAAGAATTAGAAATATTTACACAAACATTCGATCAAATATATAAGTATTTAAAATAATGGAAAAATATAAAGAAATAGAAAGAAGTATTATTAAAACTTATCGTAAACAGATATGGAAACCATTTATTAAAGCATTACAAAACTATGAACTCATTAATGAAAATGATAAAGTTATGGTATGTATTAGTGGTGGTAAAGATTCATTTTTAATGGCTAAATGTATCCAAGAACTCCAAAGACATGGACAAGTTCATTTTGAAGCCCGATATGTTGTGATGAATCCCGGATATAATCAATATAATTTGGATTATATTAAAGATAATGCTCAAATCATGAATGTTCCTATTGAAATTTTTGAAAGTCCCATTTTTGATGTAGTTGAAAAATCTGAAGGTAAGAGTCCTTGTTATTTATGTGCGAAAAGGCGTCGGGGATATTTATATGCCCATGCACAAAAGCTAGGATGCAACAAAATAGCTTTAGGGCATCACTATGATGATGTGATTGAAACAACCTTGTTGTCAATGTTTTATGGTTCTGAAATTAAAACGATGATGCCTAAGCTTCATAGTGATAATTTCCCTGGATTAGAATTAATTAGACCTTTATATATGGTTAAAGAAGCCAGTATTATTCATTGGCGAAATGCCAATGAATTAACTTTCATTAATTGTGCTTGTCGCATGAGTGAAGGTTGTTCTATTAATGATGATGGAACTTCTAAACGTAAAGAAGTCAAAGAATTAATTAAACGAATGAAAAGAAATAATCCTGATGTTGACCAGCATATTTTCACAAGCATGCATAATGTCAATTTGGATTGTATTGTTGGATATAGAAAAGGTAAAGAAAAACATAGTTTTTTAGAAAATTATGATAAGGAAAACGAGATTTAAATCTCGTTTTTTAAATAACATTAACAGACATAACAAATACATCTGAACTTAATGGATAATTCTTTTCGGTATTGCATAAAATACATGATTCTTTAATTTTATACTGGCTATTTTTCAATAATTGAAAGGATGATACATCCTTCAAATCAAAACTTACACCCTTCTTTATTTCAATAAGAGTAAGTTGAGCATTTTCTACCATTATCAAATCAATCTCATTTTGATTATTATCACGATAATAATAAGCATCAAATTCCTTATTATTATTAAGATAACTCTTTCTAATTTCATTAACAACATAAGTTTCCATAAATGCACCTGCAAAATTACTTGCAAGTAATGATTCAGAATCTTTTAACTTAGTCAAATAACAAGCTAAACCTGTATCTACAAAATATATTTTAGGAGATTTAACAACTCTCTTTTTAATAGAAGTTTCATTATAAGGCTGCAATAAAAATATAATACCACTCGCTTGTAAAACAGATAACCACTGTTTAATTGTTACAGCACTTACTTCAACCTCTTTAGAGAGTGACACATAATTGATTTGTTGAGCTGTTAAACTTGCTAAAATTTGCATAAAATTATGAAATTTTAGTTTTTCTTTAACATTGACTATTTCCGATATATCTCTATCAATATAAGTACTCACATAATCTGAATAGTATTTTTCAGCTGAATGCCCTGGTCTATTATATAATTCAGGAAAATATCCTCTTTGTATTTCTTTAAAAATTTGATGAACATCTCTATATTCAAATTTTTTCTTCATTTTATCCATATTTACAACAAATGGTTCTTCGTTCATTCCTCTTATTTCATTAGATGATAAAGGACTCATATTAATAATAGTTGCTCTACCAGCTAATGATTGACTAACGCCTTTCATCATCTGAAACATCTGAGAACCAGTAATAACAAAAAGACCAGTAGATTTTTCGTTATGGATTCTAACATTATTACATATGGATTCAATAACTTCAAAAAGTATTGGAGCATATTGTACTTCATCAATAATAAGTGGATATCCAAAATATTGAATAAACATTTTTGGATCCTCTAAAGCCATTCTACGATTATCTATATCATCTAATGAAACATAATTAAAATGAAATTCTTCTACCAATGATGCTACTAATGTCGATTTACCTACCTGTCTTGCACCAGTAATAACTACAACTGGATATAAATCTAGTGAATCTACAACATATTTTCTAATAGTTCTATTAATCATCCTATCATCTCCTATACATTTCTAAACTTGAACTTTAGTTTTGTATATTATATCATAAAACAGAACTCCTGTATATAAATTTTCTTTAGATACCTGTTAAATCTTTAATACCCATATTGTAAAATGAAACTGGAATTAAGGGAAGGCTGATTTGGAGGGCAGCCTAGGC
>JAJQDJ010000198.1 GCA_021202205.1 Erysipelotrichaceae bacterium | reverse complement strand
AACCCGTAAAGTCATTAACATATAATTTCTTAAAAATAAACTTAATGACATTGTCCATTGGACACTTTTATTGATTAATAGATGGTGTTGAGTCTTTTAAAACAACATCATGAGCTCCACCTTCAACAATACTTGTTGAAGAAACAAGCGTAATTTTAGCTTTTTGTTGTAATTCTGGAATCGTTAAAGCACCGCAGTTACACATTGTTGATTTAATTTTAGCAAGTGATAAACCAACATTGTCTTTTAAAGAACCAGCATATGGAACATAGGAATCTACGCCTTCTTCAAATGATAATTTAGCGTCTCCACCCATATCATATCTTTGCCAGTTATGTGCTCTTGCACTACCTTCACCCCAGTATTCTTTCATGTATTGACCATTAATCATAACCTTATTTGTAGGTGATTCATCAAAACGAGAGAAATAACGACCTAACATAATAAAATCAGAACCCATCGCTAAAGCTAAAGTCATATGATAATCATGAACAATACCTCCATCACTGCAAATAGGAATATAGACACCAGTTTCCTTAAAATATTCATCTCTAGCTTTTGCTACTTCAATAGTAGCAGTAGCTTGTCCTCTACCAATACCCTTTTGTTCACGAGTAATACAGATAGATCCTCCACCAATACCAATCTTAATGAAATCAGCACCACAATCAGCCAAGAATCTAAATCCTTCTTTATCTACAACATTACCAGCTCCAACTTTAACACTATCACCATAATGGTCTCTAATCCATTTTAAGGTAATCTTTTGCCATTCTGTAAAACCTTCACTAGAATCAATACATAAAACATCTGCACCTGCTTTAATAAGCGCAGGAACTCTTTCAGCAAAGTCTCTAGTATTGATACCAGCACCAACAATATAACGTTTATCTTCGTCCAATAACTCATTAGGATTAGATTTTCTAGAATCATAGTCTTTTCTAAAAACAAATGAATCTAATGTTTGATCCTCATTTATAATTGGTAATGCATTTAATTTATGATCCCAAATAATATTATTCGCTTCTTTTAGTTTAATACCACTTTTAGCAGTCACTAATTTTTCAAAAGGCGTCATAAAGTCTTTCACCTTGTCATCAGGTGACATACGTGAAATACGATAATCTCTACCTGTTACAATACCTACTAGTTTCCCATTAGCAGTCCCGTCAACTGTAACAGCCATAGTTGAGTGTCCTGTCTTTTCATTGAGTTCTATCACATCATTTAACGTAGAATCTGGTGAAATATTTGAATCACTAGGTACAAATCCAGCTTTATAAGCTTTAACTTTTCTTACCATTTCTGCTTGTGACTCAATTGACTGTGAACCATAAATAAATGAACATCCTCCCTCACGTGCTAAAGCAACTGCCATTGTATCATTCGATACAGATTGCATAATTGCTGAAACCAAAGGAATGTTCAAAGATAATGCTGGTTCTTCTTGTCCTTTTTTGTATTTTACCAAAGGTGTTTTAAGACTTACATTTTTCGTTTGACACTCGGCACTAGAGTATCCTGGTACAAGTAAGTATTCGTTAAATGTGTGTGATGGTTCATCAAAAAAATATGCCATTTTATCCTCTCCTTTTTATAAATTTTTACAATTATATCATTTTTATACTATTCGTCAATATCTTTTTGTAATTGTTCATTAATAATTGTTTCTATTTGAATCATCAAATTATTCAATTCTTCTTTAATCAATAGATAATTATGAATAAGTGGATTGTCATCAAATTGTTGTTTTTTATATTCATATGTTTTAATCACTTGAGATGCATCTTCATTATCATGTTTTAAGTGAACAATTTGTTGTTGAAGAAGTTTTAGTTCTTCTTCTTGCACTATTAATTCAGGATGTTGTTGAATGAGTTTTTCATAATATTGATATTCCTTAACAAGTTCATTGTTTAATAGCCATTGATTGAGCTTCCTTGCTTTATTTTCAATATCTTTATTCAACTTCTTCACCCTTTAAAGCCCATGTTTTCACTTCAGTTACTTTGACATTCACTATTTGACCAATATGATCAGGATTACCTTTAAAGTTAATCAACTTTTGATGTCTTGTATAACCTGTTAACATGGATTCATCTCTCTTTGAAGTCCCTTCTACTAAGACTTCAACAATTTGGTCTTGATAAATAAGATTGTTTTTATAAGCTTTCTCGGTTACTAAGTCATTCAATCTATAGAGTCTTTGTTCCTTAGTTTTACGATCAATATCATCTTTCATTTTAGCTGCTGGAGTACCTTCCCTAGGTGAATAAATAAATGTATAAGCCAAATCATAGCTACAATATTCATATAAAGACAAAGTATCTTCAAACTGTTCATCACTTTCTCCTGGAAAACCTACAATAATATCTGTTGTAATGGTACAATCAGGTATTTTTTCTTTCATTTTATCAAATAATGCTAAATAATCTTCTCTAGTATAACGTCTTCCCATTTTCTTAAGTATTTCTGTGTTTCCAGATTGTACAGGTAAATGGATTGCAGGCATGATATTATCATGGCTAGCTATAGCTTCTACCATATCATCTGTAAAGTTCCATGGATGAGAGGTTGTAAAACGAATACGATCAATACCTGTTAAAGATACATCATGAAGTAATGATGCAAAGTTATAATCATCATAAATATCATGACCATATGAATTGACATTTTGTCCCAATAAGGTAATTTCTTTATAACCCTGTTGAACCAATTCATTAACTTCGTGTAATATTTCTTCTTTTAATCTTGATCTTTCCTTTCCTCTTGTATAAGGAACAATACAGTATGTACAAAACTTATCACAACCATACATGATATTAACCCATGCTTTATATCGATGCGCTCTATGACTAGGTAAGTTTTCAATGACATCGCCTTCCTTAGACCAAACTTCTAATACCATTTCTTTTTCAAACATAGCTTGTTTTAATAACACAGGCAAGCAATGAATATTATGGGTACCAAAAATTAAATCTATTTGTGGATGCTTTTCTAATATCTTCTTAACAGCCACTTCTTCTTGAGCCATACATCCACATATTCCAAATATCAATTCAGGATGCGTACGTTTCAAATTCTTTAAATAACCAATCTTACCAAAAACTTTCTCTTCTGCATTTTCTCTAATAGCACAAGTATTCAATAAAACTACTTGTGCATCTTTTATATCTTCAGCTTCTTCATATCCCATGCTTTCTAAAATACCAGCTAAAGTTTCACTATCTCTTTCATTAGCCTGGCATCCATAAGTTTGTATATAGTATTTTTGACCTTTACCAATACCTATCATATCAACTGGTATTTCATAGGCATCATCAATATGATGAATATCGTCTTTTCCTCTATGTCTTGCTTCTTTTAAAGAAGGCGCTTTAAAATATTCACTATAATCTTTCATGCTTTCACCACTTTCCCACCTATTATATCAAAAGAAAAATATTAATAAAGAAAAAAATAAGGACAAAGTCTTATTTTAAGATTCCCGTATTGTAAAATGAAACTGGAATTAAGGGAGGGCTGATTTGGAGGGCAG
>JAJQDJ010000286.1 GCA_021202205.1 Erysipelotrichaceae bacterium | reverse complement strand
CTATAGCACATATTTTTAATTTTTCATAGTTTTTCATAAACTTTTGACTCTACCCATCATCAGCATCTGATAAATTTGTACGTTTTTCTATTTTATATAAACATGCCATCATAATAATAACAATCACTGCTAATATCATTGATACAGCACTACCAAAATGCCAATTACCTACTGTTATAAATTGATTTTCAATAAAATTACCAATTAAAGAATATTGCCCTCCACCCAACATCTTTGGAATAACAAATTCACTAATAGCTGGCAAGAACACCATAATAATGCCTGTTAAAACACCACTTAATGATAAAGGGAAAGTCACTTTAAAAAAAGATTGTATTCTTGAAGCGCCCAAATCCATGGAAGCTTCTACAAGTGAAGAATCCATATTTGTTAGTGAAGTATGAATAGGTAATATCATAAACGGCAAAAAGCAATAAACCATTCCTATAACAACAGCAAAATCTGTATACATCATAGTAATAGATTCAAAACCCAAATAATTTAAAAATGTATTAATAAGTCCATTATTAGATAAAATACTAGACCATGCATAAATACGCATAAGCAGGTTTATCCAAGTTGGAATAGTTATAAGTAAAATAAGTATATTTTGAGTAGATTCTTTACATTTGGCTATCATATAGGCAACAGGATAACCAATAAGAAAACATATAAGTGTTGTGATGATACCTAAAATTAATGATTTTATAAGAACTGATATAAAAATAGGATCAAAAAATTTTAAGAAATTATCAAAAGTAAATTCAAAAGTTGTAATTTCACTACCTTTGGCTGTAATTGCATAAAAGAAAATAAGCAACATAGGTATAACAGTTAATACAAAAAGCCATAAACAATAGGGTGTTACTAGTTTACGATATTGTCTCATTAGTAAGTACCTAATTTATCCATAACATGAATATCTTCTGGCCAAAAATCAAGATTAACCTTTTTGCCAATTTCACTGATATCTGTCGTATGAACTTTATAACTACGATTTTGTGTTTCAACTATAATTTCGTAATGAACACCCTTAAAAATAATGGAAGAAACAACACCTTCTATTTTACCTTGACCGACTTCTACAATATCCAAATCTTCAGGTCTAATAACGATATCAACATCTTGTCCTTCATCAAATCCCTTATCTACACAAACAAACTGATCACCATCAAATTCTACTAACAAGTCCTTAACAAACTTTCCTTCAATTATATTTGATTCACCAATAAATTGTGCTACAAAGCGATTCTCGGGCTCATTATAGATATCTAAAGGAGACCCTATTTGTAGAATCATACCATCATTCATAACCACAATCGTATCAGACATTGTTAAAGCCTCTTCTTGATCATGCGTTACATAGACAAAAGTAATACCAACTTCCTTTTGAATGTTTTTTAATTCAATTTGCATCGCTTTTCTTAATTTTAAATCCAATGCACCTAAAGGTTCATCTAATAATAAAACTTTTGGTTCATTTACAAGTGCTCTAGCAATAGCCACACGTTGCTGCTGTCCACCTGACAATTGCGAAATCTTGCGATGCTCAAAGCCTTGTAACCCAACCAATTCCAAAATATTTGTAACTTTTATATTAATAGCGTCTTTTTTCATTTTTTTAACATTTAAGCCAAAAGCAATATTATCAAAAACATCTAAATGAGGAAATAACGCATATTTTTGAAATACCGTATTAACTTCTCTTTTATATGGTGGTAATGATGAAATATCTTTTCCATCAAATAATACTTCACCTGAACTGGCATCTTCAAAACCACCAATAATTCTTAATGTTGTCGTCTTACCACAGCCACTTGGCCCAAGCAAAGTCATAAATTCGTTTTCGTAAATATCCAAATGAATCCCCTTAAGCACAACCTGACCATCAAACTCTTTTGTTAAGTTATCAAGTTCAATTAACTTCTTCATACAAACCTCCCTAAAAAATCGGTGGAGTCGCTACCCAAATAACCTTGGCAATTCCCTCATAAGGATTTTCCAAGTAATGAGCACGATCCCCCTTGAAATAAAAAGTCTCGCCTTTCTTCATAACATATTCCTTTTGCCCATAATGAAGTTTAATACGTCCACTGATAACAAAGCCAAATTCTTCTCCTTCGTGAGGTTGAATAACCATTGAATTTTTACCCTTTTCTAATTCAATATAAATAGGCTCCATTTTATTTTTCTGAGCATTTGGAACAATATAAGAAATCATAAAATCATCCTGATCATTAATAAAATAATCATCTTTCTTAAAAACAATCTGCTCTTCCTGTGTTTCATTAAAAAAATCCTGCAACGTTGTACCCAACGCTTCTAGGATATCTTCTAATGTAGCAATGGAGGGCGATGTGAGATTTCGTTCAACCTGAGATAAAAAACCTTTAGTCAATTCACTACGATTTGCTAATTCTTCCAATGTCAGTTGATTAGCAATCCTTAGACGTTTGATTTTTCCTCCTATGTTCATTTCTCTGCCTCCTCCTTTTTGTTTAGTAATATGAAACTTTTCATTTCATTTTTTAAACAATGACCATTATACATGTTTTTTATATAAATGCAATACTATTTTAAACTTTTTGTTTAATTTTACTAAACAAAATAAAAAAGTAGAATCAACATCATTGATTCTACAATAAAATCTATTGAACATTTCTAACCAAAATTACATCATCACCAATCGTTATAATATTTTCAATGGGAATAATGAGTACTGGTGGTCCTTTAAAAAAACATATAAGTTTAATTAAAGAATATCTTTCTACAATAATAGCTTCAATACAACGACATCTTTCATCTATTTCCAAATCACTGACATAACCTATTTTACTTCCCGTTGATACATCAACAACATCTTTACTTTGCATTTTAATAAAACGCATAATATCACCATTTCATTATATGATTTATTTTGACATATAATACTTCAGATGATGAAGTGCCTGTTTTTCAATACGCGATACTTGTGCTTGTGATATCAATAAATCCGCAGCTATTTCACTTTGTGTTAAATCATTAAAATATCTTTGGTGTATAACTGTTAATTCTTTTTGGTTAAGATGGTTCAAAGCGTTATACAAATCCATATGCTCATGTACATTGGATAGTGTATTTTTTGATGAAGGAATCATACTTTCTAAATCATTCCCATTATCTTGCATAGGATAGGATAATGAAGTGACAGTATTATTAGAAGCTATGGCTTGACTTAAGATTGCTTCATCGATATTCATTTGTCTAGATAATTCCTGCATCGACATTTCTTTATCATATTTTTTAAGATAATCTTCCTGTAAACGAAGGGCATGATAAGATATATCTCGCATAGATCTAGGAATATGAACTGTAGAATCGTCACGTATAAATCTTTTGATTTCACCCATAATGAGAGGAACAGCATAGGTTAAAAAACATAAATTTAAAGATATATCAAAGTTATCAATAGCTTTAATTAAGTCAATAACACCCACTTGAAAAAGATCCTCTAAGCGCAATGTCATTAAGTTTATTTTTAAGAAATTATATGTTAATGACTTTACGGGT
>JAJQDJ010000258.1 GCA_021202205.1 Erysipelotrichaceae bacterium | reverse complement strand
CTATAAAAATTAAATTTTTTTCATCTTAATTCCACTTTCTGCTTGCAATTCGGGCTTTCTATATTAATCCGTGTTTTTTCATTGAATTGTAAATACCATCTTCAGCAATATCATCTGTTATTTCATCAGCAATATCTTTTAAGCCTTGCTTGGCATTACCAACAGCAATACCATATTGACAATACTCTAACATATCAGCATCATTCATGCCATCACCAAAACCATATGTATTTTCTTTAGGTATACCTAAATGACTAATAAGTGTTTCAATAGCGTATGATTTGCTGACACCAGGAACAGATAATTCACCACTATTATCGCCAAAAGATGGGACTGTACATTGGATAACATTAAATTCATGTTCAAATTCCTTTTTCACTTCTGCAAAAGGAATACCATCTTTTTCTAAGAAACAAATCTTATTGACATCACTGCGATGCTAATCACAACCTTCAATAAGAGAAGGAATAAAATGACTTGGTGTTTTTTCTTTCTTTCTTCTAGCTTCAGGATCATTTTCTAAATCACCATAAGTAATCCATTCCAAACGTGGTACCAAATGTTTACTAGCATATAGTCCACCATTGCTTTCGATATAATAATCAAAATCATTTGCTTCAAAATAATCAACAATATGATTGATTTCTTTGCTGCCGACTTTCTTATGATAAAGCATTTCTCCATTAATTTCTACAAAAGCACCACCAGCACCAATAATACCATCAAAACCAACATCCAAAATATAAGGATAAATCTCGGCTTTGCTTCTACCAGTATATAAAAAACATAAATTACCTTTTTCTCTAGTTTGATGAGTGGCTTTTATGGTCGATTCAGGTATATATTCCCTGGCTGGTCTAACGTCTACTAACGTCCCATCTACATCAAAAAATAGTATATTCTTACTCATAATTTCCCTCCGTAATTTATTATAGTATTTTTGATTTATCAATTTTTGGCTTATGATAGGTATTGATATCATTTTCATCAAATTGTCTTAAAAATTGAATGACCTGATTGGTAAGATACGTTGGTGTTGAAGCTCCTGATGATACAGCAGCTTTTTTCTTATTCTTTAAAACTTGAACATCTAAATCATCGATGCTTTCTATCATATGGACTTCTTTTTGATCAGAGGCAATAGAAGCAAGTTTTTTGGTATTATTGGAATGAGGATCGCCAATGATAAAGATAATATCAATATCTTGATCCATATTTTTAATAGCTTCTTGTCTGATTTTTGTGGCAGAGCAGGTTTCCTGCGCTATTTCGATATTTGGCAAAATATCTTTAGCATATTCACATAAATCATAAACATCATAAAGAGACATCGTTGTTTGATTGGTCATAATATACTTTTTGTTTTTTTCAAGTCTTGTTATGTCATCTTTAGAAGTTATTAAATGGATATGTTGTGCGTCAATGGAAATCGCACCTTCAGCTTCAGGATGCCCATCTTTTCCAATATAAAGAATCTCAAAACCATCTTTTAGCTTATCTTTAATCAAATCATGTGTTTTAATAACATCCAAGCATGAAGCATCAATGACCTTTAAACCCTTGTCATAAGCTTTTTGAAATACAGCATCACTGGCACCATGAGCTGTAATAATAACTGTTCCATGATCAATTTCATCAAGTAACTCTAATCTGGTTTTACCTTTATGATCAATTGTATAAACGCCCAATTCTTCTAAAGCACTAACAATATATTGATTATGAACAATCATTCCTAATATATAAATATCACCATCTTCTTGACTGGCTTTTTTAGCTATATCAATCGCTCTTATGACACCCTTGCAATAACCTCTTGGTACAATTGCTTTAACTTCCATAACGTCCTCCCTTAAAAAAGCTGTATCATTGATACAGCTTATCCAATTCCTAATAATGCCCAAACACTTTGTCCAAAGAAACATACCAACATACTAATGACAATAAAGACAATAGCATAAGGAACAACCTTACCAAGTAATTCACCATCTTTACCTGCTTCATTAACAGAAACCAAACCAATGGCGATACTTTGTGGTGCCATCATTTTACCAGTTGCGACACCTAAACTATTGGCAGCAACCAACCAATATGGATTAGCATTAATTGTTTCTGCAATAGAATATTGTACAGAACCAAATAATGCAGAAGAACTTGTACCAGATCCAGTTACAAATGTTCCTAAAGCACCAAGCAATGGAGCAAAGAAAGGATAGAATGAACCAAAGATTGAGAATAAGGCTGCGACAGCACTAATCATACCTGAATATTGCATCACTCTTGCTGTTCCTAAAATAAATAACATCGTTAAAACTGTAAAGGCCATTTGCTTAAGTGTTGAGATAAAGACATTGACCATATCCTGGATTGTTGAATTTTGAATAAAACCACCAATAATTGCACATATAAATATTAAAACACCTGGGGTATTAATCCATGAGAAGCTTGATGCACTGGCACCTTCATAAGTAGAAATTTGAATTGTTGTTTTAAATTGATTTAAGAAAGTATTGATAGGCGTACAAATCTTGCTTGTTAACAATAAAACAACAAAAATTAAAATAAATGGTGATAAAGCTTTTAATGTATCAGCTAAGTTAATATGTTCAGGTTTCTTTTTAACAGCAATCTTATATTCTTCTGGAATCTTATCCTTATTCACAAGCTTCATACATGCAAACACTGTTGCAAACAACGATACAACAGAACCAGCTACAACCGTTAACTCTGCCCCTACAAAATAAGAAACAATTAATTCAGGAATCAAGAAACTAAAACCACTAATCAATAAGACTGGTACAATTCCTTTAAAAGCCTTAAAACTCTTCCCTATAATCATAACCATAATAACTGGTGTAATAATAATCAAAATACTTAAAATACAAACTGTCGCAAAACTAATAAGATTATTTTGCATACCCAAATTGGTTGCTAAAGTCACGGTAGGAATACCTATAGAACCAAAAGGTGTAGGCGTTGCATTGGCTACCAAACAAACCAGACAGGCTGTAATAGGATCAAACCCTAACCCCCATAACATACTCGCAGGAATCGCTACTGCTGTTCCAAAACCAGCCATACCTTCCATAAAGCCACCAAAACACCATCCAATTAAAACAACCAATAATCGCTTATCATTGGTCACACTGGTAAGCAATAACTTAATTCTTTCAATTGAACCTGTTGATAAACACAAATTATAAGTAAACACTGCTGCAATAATAACAATCACGATAGGCCACAAAGCAGCTGCAAACCCTTCAAGAACTGAAGTCAATGTATCAGTTACTGAAAAATTAAAATAGGCAATGGCCTCAACCACTGCAATAAGCAATGCGCCAAAACTTGCTTTATAGCCAGGCCATTTCATCCCGCATAAAGAAATGACAAGCCAAATAATTGGTAATAAACCTAATATAAAATTCACTATTAACATAAAGAACGCCTCCATAGTTGTATTTTACAATATTTTAAGTCAAAGATACATATTTTTCTATATGTTTTTTACGAAAATATTTTTATATACCCGAATTGCAAGCAGAAAGTGGAATTAAGATGAAAAAAATTTAATTT
>JAJQDJ010000271.1 GCA_021202205.1 Erysipelotrichaceae bacterium | reverse complement strand
TTTAAAGAAAGAGGTACCCTCTCATTTGAGGGTACTTCTTAAGTTCATGCCATTGTGTGTCATTTATACTCCTTTTATATAAAGAAAGAAGCCCATAAAGGGCTTCATTATAGCAATTATTTTACTTCTACAACTGCTCCAGCTTCTTCTAATTGTTCCTTGATCTTTTGACCTTCTTCAGCAGGAATATCTTTCTTGATTTCTACAGGAGCTTTGTCAACTAAGTCTTTAGCATCAACTAATCCTAAACCAGTGATTTCTCTTACAACTTTGATAACTTTAACCTTAGTTGGACCAATTTCTGATAATGTAACTGTAACATTAGCAGGAGCTGCATCTTCACCACTATCATCACTAGCACCAGCAACCATTACAGGTGCAGCAGCTGTAACATCAAATTTTTCTTCAATTGCTTTTACTAAATCATTTAATTCTAAAATTGTAGCTTCTTCTAAATAAGCTAATATTTCTTCATGTGTTAATTTTGCCATTTTATTTTCCTCCAAATTATTTTATTCAGCAACAGTTTCTGCTGCTTCACTTTCAACTTCTACAACTGCTTCTGGAATTTTGCCTTCCTCTTTTGCATCTGCAACTGCCTTAACAGCTCTTGCAACTTTCGCAACTGGTTCCTTCAAACATGACAATAACATAGAATACATACCATCACGGTTAGGTAACTTAGCTACGGCCATTACATCTTCCTGAGGTAAGAATTTACCTTCTACATAACCTGCTTTAATTTGTAAATTAGGATGTTTCTTTGCGAAATCTGCTAAAACTCTAGCAGGAGCAACCGCATCTTCATGACCAAATGCTAAAGCATTAGGACCAGTCATATATGCATCCAATTCACTCATGTTTGCATCATCTAATGCTCTTTGAACGAGTTTGTTTTTATAAATCTTAAATCCAACATTCTCTGCTCTTAAAGCACGACGAAGCTCTGTCATTTCGGCAACATTCAAACCACGATATTCAGCGACAATTGTTGATTGAGAATTTTTAATTTTATCTGAAATCTCATCAATAATCTGTTGTTTTGCCTCTAAAACCTCTTTTGACATTGTTACACCTCCTATTAAATTTTTATATGCAACAATATATCCGTTAAAAAACTCCCATCGAGGGAGTTTTGTCAAATCATCTTGACAATATCACCTCGGTAACAAATTAAGGTTTCCCAGTTACTGTCTACGGTATATTGATTGCGCCTATTTTATAAACTTACTTTTACACCAGGACCCATTGTTGAAGAAATAACAACATTCTTCATATATGTTCCTTTAGCAGAAGATGGCCTTAATCTTACCATTAAATTGTAAACTGTTTTAAAGTTTTCGATAATTTTTTCATCTTCAAATGATACACGGCCAATTGGTACATGTACATTTCCTGCTTTATCTGTACGATAAGTAACTTTACCTGCCTTAGTTTCCTGAACAGTTTTAGCAATATCTTGAGTAACTGTTCCAGTTTTTGGGTTAGGCATTAACCCCTTAGGTCCTAAGATACGTCCTAATTTACCAAGTTTAGGCATCATATCTGGTGTTGCAATCATTACTTCGAAATCTAACCATCCTTTTTGGATTTCTTCTAAGATTTCATCTCCACCAACGATATCAGCCCCTGCAGCTTTAGCTTCTTCAAGCTTAGCTCCTTGAGTAACAACTAACACTTTCTTAGATTTACCTGTACCATAAGGCAATACAACTGCCCCACGTAATTGTTGATCAGCATGTCTTGTATCCAAACCTAATCTAAATACAACATCCACGCTTGCATCAAATTTTGTAACACTTGTTTTCTTTACTAAAGCTACTGCTTCCTCTACTGGATATACTTTACCTTTTTCCACAAGAGCAGCAGCTTCCTGATATTTCTTTGATCTTTTAGCCATTTCTATTCTCCTCTCATGAATTAGGCATCTAAGCCTTCTACTTTAATACCCATATTTCTTGCAGTACCTGCAATAATTTTCATTGCACCTTCAATATCATTTGCATTCAAATCAGGCATTTTATATTCAGCGATTTCTTTTAACTTGCCAGCTGATAATGTAGCAACTGTTTGTTTTGAATCACTTGCACCTTTACTAATACCACATGCTTTTAAAATCATTTCAGCAGCTGGAGAAGTCTTCAATACGAAATCAAAGCTCTTATCTTCATAAACTGTTATAACAACTGGTACTGTTTCTCCCATACGATCTTTTGTTTGATCATTGAAAGCAGTACAGAACTTAGGCATTTGGATACCAGCACCAGCTAAAGCAGGTCCAGGTCTAGCTTGTCCAGCCTTAAATTGAATCTTCATGACTCTTGCGACTTTCTTACTCACGCGACACACCTCCTAAAATATTTGTCCGTGTTGTGGTATAGGGCAGTCAACCCTCCCACACAAAACACAATCTGCTTCGATTTATTATTATACACAAATAAGCGATGAATGCAAGCATTTCATGAAAAAAAGTCAGAATTTCTGACTTAATCTATCCTTTCTAATTGTAATAAATCAATTTCCATTGTTGCACTCATTTGTTCCAAAAGAAGTGTTGCAACTTCTTTATCTTTATCAATATTTAATACTTTACCTGTTTTATCAACCCAAGGCCCTGAGACAATCTTAACACGATCTCCGACTTTAAAATCTATCTTTACACCTGATGATATACCCATCATTTTTAAAATAGGTTCAATTTCTTCTTGAGCAACAGGAAATGGTTTTTTACCACCACCTGAAGAACCAATAAAACCAGTAACCCCAGATGTATTACGAACAATATACCAAGCTTCATCAGTCATGATCATTTCAACCAAAACATAACCTGGCCAAAGATTCTTAACCTTATTGACTTTTTTAGTAACTTCTGTTCCGTCTTTTTTCTTTTTGGTTTCTATAACTGTTTCTACAGTTTCAGGTATAACGATATTAAATAGTACATCCTGAAGGCCCATAGATTCAACACGTTTTATTAAATTATCTTTAACTTTATTTTCATGTCCAGAATAGGTATTGACAACATACCAGCGTCGACCCTCATTAAAACTTGTCCCTGTATGTTCTATATTTTCATTTTCAGCCATATTAATTCATCCCCAATGCTCTTAAAATAAATGCAATAATCGTATCACTTAAATAAAAGTAAACACCAAATAAAAAGCAGAATACCAATACCACAAAAGAATTATAAGCCAATTCTTTTTTTGTTAACCAATGAATATTTTTAATTTCCTGACGTATACCCTTTAGGGAACACCACTCTTTTAATTTCATAATAACCTCCTATTTTGTTTCTCTATGCAATGTGTGTTTGCCACATTTCTTACAATATTTTCTAAGTTCAAGTCTATCGACATTTGTACGTTTATTTTTTACTATTGAATAATTGCGTGATAAACACTCACTGCATACCAAAATAACTTTTTGTTTCATGTCCATCACTCCTCCGCTATAATTTAACACATTTATGTTAAGTCGTCAATGGAGGATTTCTTCTTCTTAATGCGATAAACAGCATTATATACAATGTCATTAAGTTTATTTTTAAGAAATTATATGTTAATGACTTTACGG
>JAJQDJ010000170.1 GCA_021202205.1 Erysipelotrichaceae bacterium | reverse complement strand
AATTTATTTAAAAATCTTTTAAATTTCTTCTTGACATTTTACCAGACGACTAATCCAACCATTGAATATGATTAAAAGGATAAATAACCAATCCCTTGTAACCAATAATATCATCTATAAAAAAAGGTTCTAAAACTCTTGAGTCAGTAGATCGTAAACGATTATCCCCCATTAAGAAATATTCATCGTCTCCTAATGTCACTTCAAAATCTTCAGTAAAATTATCTACATTATAAGTTATCTTTGACTCTTCCACAAAATCCTGGTCTAAAAAATCTTGTACTACTATTTCACCATTGACATATAATACATCATTTTTAAAAGCAATCGTCTCACCAGGTAAACCTATAACCCTTTTAATAATCTTTTCGTCCAATTCATCGCTATAAGCTACAACAACATCAAAACGTTCAATATTATTTTCATTCACACCAACAGCATTTATAAGAGCTATATCGCCATCATGTAAGGTATTTCCCATGGAAGAACCATCTATTTTAATAGGTATAGCCACAAATTTAAATACGCAAATCGTTATTGCTACAATGATGACCAATTCAAGCAACGAAAAAAATGTTTGTTTAAATTTCATAAAGTCCTCCTTTTAAATAAAAAAGTATGAGTTTCCCCATACTTTATTTACGAATTTCTTTAATTCTTGCAGCTTTTCCAGATAAACCACGTAAGTAATGTAATTTAGCTCTACGAACTTTACCAATTTTAGCGACTTCGATTCTATCAATAATTGGTGAATGAAGTGGGAAAGTTCTTTCTACACCAACCTGGTAAGAAATCTTTCTAACAGTAAATGATTCAGAAATTCCTCCACCTTTTCTAGAAATACAAACACCTTCAAATAATTGTAAACGTGTCTTGTTACCTTCTTGAATACGGACATAAACTTTTAATGTGTCCCCAGGCTTAAAATCTGGAATATCATTTCTTAGTTGTTTCTTAGTGATTTGATCAACTAATTGCATATTCATAATATGACTTCCTCCTTTATCAAATTTTGTCTTCAAAGTTCATACGTATTATTACCAGCGGAACTTCTGTGTCAAACGACTAGTTAATAATATCATTTAGATATGAAAAAATCAATCATTTTCTTTCATTTCCTGTAAAATTTTTATTTCTTCCTGACTAAATTCTTTCTTTTCTAATAGATCAGGTCTTTTATGATAAGTTTTGAGTAATGATTGTTTCAGTCTCCACTTTCGAATATTTTCATGATGACCACTTAATAAAATATCAGGAACACTATGACCATCATATTCATAAGGTCTGGTATATTGTGGATATTCTAGTAATCCCTCACTAAAACTATCATCTTCATGACTTGTTTCGCGAATCGCTCCATCTAGCAAGCGAATAATGGAATCACATACAACCATACTGGCTAATTCACCACCAGTTAAAATATAATCACCAATAGATAATTCTATATCGACATAATCTCTAATACGCTCATCAAACCCCTCATAATGACCACATATGAAAATAAGATGCTCATAATGTGACAATTGTACACTTGTGCTTTGTTGTAATGTCTGCCCTTGTGGAGACATAAGAATAATTAAAGACTGAGGTGTTACAAGAGTTTTTAAACAATCGATAATTGGTTGACACATTAAAACCATACCTTGACCGCCACCATAGGGATAATCATCAACTTTTTTATGTTTATTATCCGCAAACTCACGAAAATCATGAATCTTAACCTCAACGATTTTACTATCAATAGATCGTTTAATGATCGATGTATGTAAAAAACCTTCAAACATTTCAGGAAATAAAGATAATATATCAATCTTCATTAATAAAACCTTCTATCAATTCAACATCTATACGTTTATGATCAATATCTTCTTCTTTAACAAATGCTTCAACATAAGGAATCATGATTTTTTGTTTTCCTTGAACAACCAAAATATCATGATGGTCATAAAGTTGTACATCACTGACATCACCGATATAATTATTATAATTATATACTTGACAGCCTATCAAATCATCAACATAATATTCACCTTCATCGAGTAAAGAAGGATCCTTTTCACTATAAAGATCACATCCCTTGTATTTTTCTACAAGATTGATATCTTCATAATCTTTAAAAGTAACTAAAATATGACCTTTATGATAACGATGTTTTAATACTTCCATGTCTATATCATGATTTTGATAACGGATTGTCACCTTATTTCCTTTTTCAAATCTTTCTTCAGGAAAATCCGTCAATGACTTCACTTTCAATTCACCTTTGATACCATGAGTATTGACAATTTTACCAATCTTTACTTTTTCCATAAAATCTCCTTATAATGAAAAAAATAGATGCAAACATCTATTCTCCATACGATTCAAATTTGATGTCTAATCGCTTGTTGTTCAAACGCCCCGAAACAGACATAAGCTGTCGAATAGAATTAGCCATCATACCTTTTCTGCCAATGAGTTTCGCAATATCATCATGTGAAGCATATACATATAAAACAACTGTATCTTCTTCTAAAGAAGGCATCTGTCTTACTTCTAGATGTTCCTTATCCTTAACAAGTTCAACTGCGATATCATGTAATGTCTTAACATAATCCATCAATACTCACCACTATTTCTTTGCATTTTTTTGTTCAGCAAATTTTTTCATAATGCCTTCACTTCTTAAAATACTTCTAACTGTATCAGAAGGTTGAGCACCTTTTTCTAACCATGATAAAATTGCTTCTTCTTTAACTGTTATAACAGCAGGATTTTTAGTTGGATCATATGTTCCTACTTGTTCGATAAAACGTCCATCTCTTTTTGCTCTTGAATCTGCTACAACAATTCTATAAAATGGTGCTTTTTTTGCACCCATTCTTTTTAATCTAATTTTGACTGCCATAATTTACCTCCATTTATTAATTGCTTGTATATCATAACACAAATAAAGTATCTGTCAAGTATTTTTACTTAACATATTATCTTTTTTTCTTCTTTTTATGTCTAACTTTCTTACGATAAGGATTATATGTGTTATTTTGTTTTTTTCGTTGTGTAGGCATACCAGTTACTGGATCAATATTGCCCATTTGTTTCATCATTTGTTTTGTATTTTCTAGTTGTTTAACAAGACGGTTGACTTCAGCAACCGTATGACCTGAACCATTAGCAATTCTTATTTTTCTTTTAGCATTCAATAAATCGGGATTTTTACGTTCTTGTGGTGTCATTGAATAAATAATAGATTCCATGACTTTAAATCGTTGATTGGTTTCTTCATCATTGATATCAACTTTTGGCATTCCAGGAATCATTTTCATAATACCAGAAATAGGTCCAAGCTTTTGCATGTTATGCATTTGTTCAAGCAAATCATCAAAGCCAAAGATACCTTGTTGCATACGTTCGACAGTTTTAACAGCTTCTTTTTCATCATAAACATCCTGAACTTTTTCAACAAGTGATACAACATCTCCCATGCCAAGTATTCTATCTGCCATGCGCTCTGGATAAAATAAATCAATTTCATCTAGTTTTTCACCTGTACCAATAAATTTAATAGGTACATGTGTTACATGACGAATAGAAATAGCTCCACCACCACGTGAATCGCCATCTAATTTTGTAAGAACAGCACCCGTAATACCAAGTTGTTCATTAAATGAAGACGCAACATTGACAATATCCTGACCAGTTAAAGCATCAACAACCAATAAAATATCACTTGGATGTGCAATACTCTTAATATCAGCTAGTTCTTGCATTAAAGGTTCATCAATATGCAAACGACCAGCTGTATCAATTAAAATGACATCATGATTTTGACTTTGTCCATATGCTAAAGCCTCACGGACAATATCTTGAGCAGATACATCCGTTCCTTTTTCAAATACTGGAATATTTAATTGATTTCCTAAAGTAACCAACTGATCAATAGCCGCTGGACGGTAAATATCGGCTGCAACAAGTAAAGGTTTCTTACTTTTCTTTTCCACCAAATATTTAGCAATTTTAGCTGCAGAAGTTGTTTTACCAGAACCCTGTAAACCAACCATCATAATAATTGTTGGTGTTTTTGATAAATCTAATTCACTTTCTTTTGTTCCTAATAATTCAACCAATTCATCATGAACAATCTTAACTACAACTTGTCCAGGTTTAAGCGATCCTAAAACATCCTGCCCCAATGCTTTTTCTTTTGTATGTGCGATAAACTCTCGTACAACCTCATAGTTAACATCGGCTTCTAACAATGCCAAACGTATTTCACGAAGCATTTCATCCATGTTTTCTTCAGTTAAGGTTGCTTGCCCTCTTACTTTCTTTAGGCTCTCCTGTAATCTTTCGGAAAGTGATTCAAAAGCCATAAATTCTACCTCCTATATCCTTCTTAACATTTCCAAATAATCTTTAAGTTCTTCATTCTGTTCGTTTTGCTTATTTTCAATACGTTGAATGAGTTCAAGTCTTTGTTGATGTTTACTAAGCAAATGTAATTTGTTTTCATAAGTTTCTAATGTATGAACAGCTCGTTTTAAATTATCAAAAACAGCATTGCGTGAAACATTAAGTTCCTCTGCAATTTCACTTAAAGATAAATCTTCCTGATAATAAAGCGATAAATATTGACGCTGCTTATCCGTTAATAATTCTTCATAACAATCCATTAAAAGATTGACATGCTGTTTTTTTTCTAAACTATCTTCCATTGCTTACTCCATCATATTCTTACATAAGCCATAAATATATTGTTCCAAATCAAATTCTTGTAAATCATCCATTTGTTCGCCTAAACCAATAAATTTCACAGGTATATTAAGTTTATCCTTTATTGATAAAACAATACCACCTTTGGCTGTTCCATCCATCTTAGTTAAAACAATACCTGTAATATCAGTAATCTTAGCAAACTCAGAAGCTTGAGAAACACCGTTTTGACCTGTCGTTGCATCTATAACCAATAATGTTTCTTGAGGACCATTTGGTACAACACGTTTAATAATACGATTCATCTTTTCTAATTCATTCATTAAATTAACTTTATTTTGTAATCGTCCTGCTGTATCGCATATTAAAACATCAACATTTTTATCTTTAGCTTGTTTTAATGCATCAAAAACAACTGCTGAAGGGTCTCCGCCTTCTTTACCTTTAATACATTCAACTTGTAATCTATCAGCCCATACAGCCAATTGATCAATAGCTCCAGCTCTAAATGTATCACCAGCTGCCAACATAACAGTTTTACCTTCACTCAACATCATATGAGCCAGCTTGGCAATCGTTGTTGTTTTTCCTGCACCATTCACTCCCACCATTAAAATCACTGTTAAATCATTTTCATCATAATTAATTTTGGTTGTCATATAGCCTTCATTGGCATATATAACAAACATTTTATCAACAATGATTTCATTGATTTTAGCAGGATCTTTAATATTTTGAAGTCTCACTTCTTTTTTGATTTCATCCACAATTGTCATAACCATGGAAACACCAACATCGCTCATAATCAAGATATTTTCAAGTTCTTCAAAATAAGCATCATCAATTTCACGATAACGCGCTGCCAATTCATTGATTTTAGAAGACAAAGTAGAACTTGATTTGTCTAAACCAGCAACATATTTTTCATTTTGCTTGGCAGAATTACCAACCAAGGCATCTTTTATTTTACTAAAAAATCCCATTTCATATACCTCCTAAGCAGGATTAGCCAAATCTATAGCATCTTTTAATTTGACACTGACAAGTTTTGTAACACCTTTTTGTTTCATAGTCGCACCATAAAGAAGATCACATTCCTCCATTGTGCCTTCACGATGGGTTACAACAATAAATTGTGTCTGAGTTGAAAAAGAACGTAAATATTTGGCGAATCTTTCAACATTAGCAACATCTAACGCTGCTTCAACCTCATCCAAAATACACATTGGCAAAGGTCTTACACGCAATATCGCAAATAAGCAAGAAATAGCAATCAATGCTTTTTCTCCACCTGAAAATAATGTAATATTTTGCACAGCTTTACCTGGTGGCTGTACATCAATATCAATGCCAGTTTCTAGAATGTTATCAGGATCACTATATTTAAGTTGTGCTTTGCCACCTCCAAATAAACTCCTAAAAACCACATTAAATTCTTTATTAATCTTTTCAAAAGTGTCACTAAAACGACTTGTCATAATTTCATCCATTTCATCTATAGCTTTTAATATACTATCTTGAGCATGCAATAAGTCGAGACGTTGTTTATTTAATGTTTCATAGCGAGTAGATACTTCTTGATAATCTTCAATAGATTGAATATTGACATTACCTAATAATTCTATTTCATGACGTAGTGTTTTAACCTCTTCTTTAGCTTTATCCATATCTAAAGATAATGTATATTCTTCTAATGCATGATCATAGGTCATCTTATATTCATCATTCAATCTTTTCAAGTAATTTGATAATTCTGTCTCATTTTTTGCTTTGATAACTTGTTTTTGCGTTATATCTGCTTGTACTTCACGCAATTGCTTACGCATATGCTTAAGCGTATTTTCAGTTTTATCATTATCATTAACAAAACTCATTCGTAACTCACGTTTGGCTTGAATAGATTCTGTCAAACGATCTCTTTTCTTTTTAACAGCATTGAGTTCATTGATTAATTCATTATTTTGTGAACCGCTCTCTAATGCTGACAGTTCAATGCTTTGATGCGTTAAGCTTTCATATTCACTTTTAGCGACATTTAATTCACTACGTTTATTTGTTACAACAACTTCTAATTTGGCAAAAGACATTTGTTTTTGTAATAAATTATGGGCAATTTCTCGAGCTTGATTATCGGAATCATTCAGCATTGCTTTTTTATCATTAAGATTTCTTTCTTGTTCTTTAATTAATTTTTCTAAACGTTGCATTTCACGTTTGCTCTCATAAGGTGAATTTTGATTTTTATAGCTACCACCAGTTAAAGATCCTCCAACATTGATAACATCACCACTAAGTGTCACAACTTTATAACGATTAAATGTTGCTTGAGATATTGCTGAGGCATGTTCCAAATTATCAGATAAGATAATATGACCCAATTGATTCTTAACAACATTATCTATGCGTGACGGATAATTCACAAAGTCACACATCACTCCTAAATACCCTTTCATATTTTGACAAACAATGAGATGTTCCTGACGCAATCCTCTTTGCTTCATAACATCTAGTGGTAAAAAAGTTGCTCTTCCTGACTTATTATTTTTTAAAAAACTGATTGCATTTCTCGCATCTTGATCACTCACACATACGATAAACTGAATAGCGCCACCAAGAGCAACAGACAGGGCAGTTTCGTATTTTTCATCACATTGTATAATATCACCCAATGTTCCAATAATGCCATGTAATGACTGCTTAGCCTGTAAAATGGAACGAACACCATAACTATAACCAGATTTGTTTTCTATAGCATCAACAAGCTGAGTATGTTTTTCACGATTATTGTGAAGAGATAAATTCAATTGTTCTATCTCCTGTCTTATTTGTGCCATTTTTGCACGGTTACTTTCCTGCATAGCTTCTAGCGTTTGTTTTTCATCTTTAGTCTCATTATAACGATTGACACGATCATTATATTCACTAATAGCATCTTGTAATATAAGCTTTAACGAAGCAATTTTAGCTTCAATATCTTCTTTAGATGTTGTTTCTAAAAGATGTTTACGTGAAGAATCTATTTCTATTTTTTGTGTTTCTAGTTCATTGACACGATTCATAGTCCCTAAAAATTGACCTTGTAAATCATTAATTTCACTATCAAGTTCAAACATCTTTTTCTTATAGATTTCATTTTGTTGTTCACTCAATAATATTTGTCCATCAATCTCGGTTTCATCTTTCTTGAGTGTATCCAAATCATGATTAAGCTCTTTTAATGCCTGAGATAACTGACTAATTTCTGATACCAGCACACTTACTTCAATAGATTGTAATTGATCCTTTAACTCTAAATAGGTTTCAGCTTTTTCTTTTTGACGTTTTAAAGGGCCAATCTGTTTTTCCAGTTCCAAGCAAATATCTTCAACACGATCCAAATTATCACGTGTACGTTCTAATTTACGAATCGATTCATTCTTTCTTTTTTTATATTTGGCTACACCAGCAGCTTCCTCAAACATGCCTCTTCTATCTTCTGGCTTACTATCCGCAAAAGAAGAAATATTACCTTGTGAGATAATAGAAAGAGAATCTCTTCCCAAACCTGTATCCATAATTAAATCAACAATATCCTTTAAACGACATATCTGCTGATTAATCAAATATTCAGCTTCATTATTTTGACGATAAAGCCTTCTCGTAATCTCTATTTCATTATAATCCAAATGCATGGTACGATCTTCATTATCAAATACCAAAGTCACCTCTGCCACATTTTGAGCCTTACGATCTTCACTACCATTAAAGATAACATCGGACATATTTGATCCTCTTAGAGATTTCACTGATTGTTCACCTAAAACCCAACGAACAGCGTCAGCTATATTCGATTTTCCACAACCATTGGGTCCTACTACACCAGTAATACCTGGTTGAAATTCTATCACTGATTTATCTGCAAAAGACTTAAAACCATGAAGTTCTATTCTTTTTAAATACATCTTATTTATCCTTTCTTAATCTTTCTCCAATGAAAAAAGTACGATTTTCTGGTAATTTTACTGTAAATTCACTACCACCATCTTCTCTAGATACGACATCTATTGTACCTTGATGCAAATCGACAATACGTTTAACAATAGACAATCCTAAGCCATTACCTTCTATCTTTCGAGATTTATCTGAACGATAGAATCGTTCAAAAATATGCGATATAGCCTCTTTACTCATACCTATTCCCGTATCCTGAACACTTACTTCCACACCTAATACTGTCTTCTTTACTTTTATAGTAACAATTCCATTATCATTTGTATATTTAATCGCATTATTAATAAGATTGATCCAAACTTGTTCCAATCTTGCTTCATCTGCTTCAATACGTACATCATTTTTTGGTTTATCAAATTCTATTTCTATATTCTTGCTATTGGCTAAATGAAGCTGCGTATCAATCACACGATCCAATTGCTCTATCAAAGAATATTCAGCTATATCCAATTGTACATCTTCACTATCTAGTAAAGTTAATTGTAACATATTTTTGGATAATGTTGATAAACGACGACTATGGAACAATATAATATCAGCATATTTTTGTCTTTGTTCATCACTAATTTTTTCATTTTTTAAAATTGTCGCAAATCCACTAATGGCAGTTAATGGCGTTTGAAACTCATGAGATACGTCAGAAATGAACTGCTGACGCGTTTCTTCCTGTTTGGCTAATTGCTGTGCCATCTGATTAAAACTACGATTCAAGCGCGCAATTTCATCATTACCCGTATAATTAACACGAACACGATAATTCCCTTTCGATAATTCATTGGTAGCCTTTGTAAGACGTGATATAGGTTTCACAATAATATCAGCTATTACCAAAAAGATAACATTACCTGCGATTAATATACAAAATATAGCAATAATACCAGAAGAAATAAAAATCTTTTCACTTTCTACAATATCCTTTTGCGCCTTAATAATATAGATAGTACCATCTATTTCATACGATTTGGCATATTGTTTTATGGTTGAATCGTTAGATGTGATCACTTCACCAACATTATTGTAAAGATACTGCAATGATTCATCATCCAAAAAATCATCAACATTGCCATAACTTTTTGTATTATCTTGACTAATAATTGCAAAAGTTAAATCAGAAGACACTTCATAATCATTTAATACCTGATCCAATTTATCACTATCAATATCATCAATAAAATCACTAATTAATTGTGTCGCATTATTTAAATCATCTACAGCTAATTGTCCTAATGCACTGTTATTTTTTCTTAGAGAAAAATAACCAGCTATCGAAAAACTTAATAGTATACTTACCAAAAATCCTATAATTAATTTTCCATAAATAGATTTCATTAATCTACCTCTATCTTATACCCCAAACCTCTAACTGTTACAACCTTAAAACCTAGTAAATGCCCTAAATTCTCACGAATACGTTTGATATGAACATCTACTGTACGATCAAATCCGTCATAATCCATACCCCATATTTTTTCTATTAATTGTTCACGAGTAAATATTTGATTAGGATTTTTAGCCAGTTCAAAAACCAATTCGAATTGTTTTAATGGCAAATGAATTGTTTCATCCTTATATCTAATTTCATACTTATCACCATCAAAAACAACATCATGAATCTGAACAATATTTTGACTATTAATACTATAACGCTTTAATATTGTTCTTACTCTTGCCAATAATTCATCAGGATCAAAAGGTTTTGTAACATAATCATCAATACCGATAGAAAAACCTCGTAATTTATCAGATGATTGAGATTTGGCAGTTAACATAATAACAGGAATATCCTTAAACTCCTTCATTTCTTCCACAAATTCAAAACCATCCATTACAGGCATCATAATATCAACAATAGCCAAATCAATATATTCATTTTCTACCACTTCTAAAGCTTCTTCTCCATTTTCTGCTTCAACAACAGAAAAACCTTCTTTATCAAGATAAAAACGTATCAATTCTCTAATATGTTCTTCATCATCCACAACTAAAATTTTAGATTTCATAATCATACACCTCAATTCATTATGAGAGATTATATCATAAAATATCTAAAATAAAAATAGCGAATCTTCAATGATTCCCTATTTCATGATATTTAAAAGGTTATCAGCCATTTCGTCACCATATTTATAAGCTATTAATTCCAATATTTTGATCTTTCACTATCTTTATTTTAACCAACACCTTTACCATATAAATCAAAGAATGATTCATACAGTTTTAAATGTACTAATAATCCATTCATATTATTGATCTTTTTTCTTACGTCGACGTTTTTTCATTTGCTTCTTTTTTTCAATCAATGCTAATAATTGATCAGCATCTTTTAAATGGCTTTTCTGAGCCTTTATAGCCCAATACTTGGCTTTATTTAAATCCATTTCACAGCCATAGCCACGATAATAAAAACGCGCCAAATTCAAATAAGCATGTTCATCTTCTCCTTGGGCAGCATCATAAAACAATTGAAAAGCTTTTTTATAACTCTTTTTAACCCCTTCACCATGTTGATAACAGACACCCAAATTATTCATGGCACCAGCATGTCCTCTTTGCGCAGCTAATTTATAATAATGAATAGCTTTGCTCATATCCTGATATTTTTCATCGGCTTCAAAATCATATAAGACTGCTAAATTATAAGTTGCTGAAACATGACCTTTATTACTAGCAATAGTGAAATATTTCATAGCTTTTGGGGTATTCTTTCTGACACCTTTACCACTTTTATATAGATTAGCCAAGGCATAGTAACCTCTTGAATAGCCTTCATTTTTGGCAATCATATAATATTTAACAGCTTTTTTATAGTTGATTTGAACACCTTTTCCTACTTCATACATCGTTCCTATCGCAATGGCAGCATCAAGATTATCTAAATCATTGGCTAAAAGATAATAATGCATAGCTTTATTATAATTACATTCGCCATTGATTCCATAATTATAAAATCGACCCACATGATATAAACCTCTTGATGAATGCATATTAGCAGCACGTTTAAAATAAGTAAAAGCTTTTTGTACATCACATTCTACCACAATGCCATCTTCATAACACAATGCCAAATTACACAAAGCAGGTGGATAATCATATTGTGCAGATTGTTGATATAATCCAAATGCTTTTTTCGCATTCATTTCTCCACCACGGCCAGATTCAAGCATCATCCCAAGATTATTCATAGCTCGAGGATACCCTTGATTGGCACTTCTTTGATAATATTCTCTTGCTAATGATTCGTTCACTTCTACTCCGATACCTAGTTCTAGACAATAAGCTAGATTACATTCTCCAGCTTCATAACCTAAATCAGCTGATTGTTGATAGTAGTAGACAGCTTTCTTTTCATCTTTTTCTACACCCAAACCATTTTCATAATAAAGTCCTAAATTACACAAAGCACGGGGATATTGAAATTGTGCTGCCTTTTCAAATAAATGAAAAGCTTCTTTAAAGTCTGGCTCATCCTGTTCTTCATAAAGTGAAGCTAGATTACACATAGCTCTTAAATTCCATTGATCACTTGATAACTGGTAATAATATCGAGCTTTATCCAAATCAATATCAACACCCACACCTAGCTCATAACAATAGCCAACATTACATTGTGCGACATCATATTCGTTTAAAGCAGCTTTTTTATAACACTCAAAGGCTTTCTTTTCATCTTTTTCTATCCCAATACCATCAACATAGTAATTTCCTAATTGGCATATTGCAGTAGGATCGTTTTTAGTCGCTGCTAAAGAAACATAATGAAAAGCCAATGAAGGATTTTCTTCTACACCAATACCATTTTCTAATAAATAAGCATACTTAAACATAGCTGGAGGATATTGTTGATCAACGCTGCATTTTAAATATTCTAATGCCAAATCCATATTATCATCTTCAATCATGGTACTATAAGCCATTTGTCCTCTAGGATGCCCTTGCTTTGCTGCTAATAAATAGAGTTCCTTAGCTTTTTCGATGTCCGGCTCTACACCAATTCCCATTTCATAACAATAGGCTAAATAGCAATGAGCAGCAGAATAATTTTGAGAAGATGCCTCCTGATAATAATAGACAGCCATTTCTTCGTTCTTATCGACACCTATTCCTGCTTCATAATAATAACCTAATTGAAGCTGCGCTATATCCAGACCTTCATCGGCTGCTTCTTGATACCATAAAAAAGCCTGATTCAAATCTTTTGTTACACCAATACCCATTTCATAACAATAAGCCACACTATATTTAGCCTGTAAAAAGCCCTGATCAGCAGCTTCCTTATATAATTCAACAGCTTTAACTTTATCTTCCTTTATGCCTAGTCCAATCTCATACATATAACCTAGCGTGCACATAGCACGATAGTGATGGTTGTAAGCTGCTTTTTCTATGAGATCAAAAGCTTGATATTCATCTTGTATATAGCCGTCTTCACCATTTAAATAAGCCAGACCAATTCTAAATTGATCATCAGATAATAATGGTATATCTTCATTCAATAATTGGTTTACTTCGCTAAGCAAGCAAACATCTACACCAATAAACGTATTATTTTCTTCTATATAATAATGTTCTTCTGCAAGATAAGGTGATGAAGATAAATCAGGATAAGTATCAATATCATATTGGCGCATTAAATGATAAATTTCAGATTCTACTTCATCTTCCTGGCATTGTAGTGTTTTGACTTTCATCAATGCAATGCGATCACCATCATGCAAATAAACCCAAGCCATATCATCATATTTGATTGCAATATCTTCTATTTTCATAGAATCAAATAAAGGTTCATATAATTTTAAACGTTTCAATAATTTATTCATTTAAAACCTCCAATGTTAAGACGTTTTGAGAGTTTGTACCACTATCTGAATAATCAATAGACACTTGATCACCTGCTTGTATCAAAGGTAAAGCATCATTTAAAGATACAGATGCTATAAATATATCATCATAACCTTCTAACTTAAAATAATAATAAGAAGTTCCATCTACAACAGCTTGTTGAATATCACTAATCGTTCCTGATAAGGTTGCTGTATCATAAGTCACATCTTCTATGCCATTATCAACCAATAGCTGATAATAATTCGATTCAGCTTCAGCAACACTTTCACCTACAGCTACAATTTGATAATTTTGCACATTCACAAAAGCATATTGTTTAACCAAACCAGCACTATCTTTTAAAGAAAGGAAATATGTTGGTTGACCACCTGAATTGATTAAAATTGGGAAAGTCGCTTCATAACCCAAATTTTGGACCTTACCTTCTGCAGAAGACATGGCGGAATATTCTTCTGCACCACTAATTGCATAATAATTGGATTCCTTGGTACGCATGTTAATGAGTACAAAACCAACATTTGATTCATCACTTGACACAGATGTAAGACCTGTATAAAGATAAACATCATCATTTAAAGCCAAATAATTATAACCATCTGTGGTAGTTAGAACACCTTTTTGCGAAATAAGACTATTAATGAAACCATTACCATATTGACCCCAATTGGTAAGCTGAGTTAATAATAATTCAGCAGGATAAACACGATCCACCCAGCTTGGTACATCATCAATATCATAATATTGACTTTCACCACTGCATGCATCAACCAAAACAGCTCCTGTAATATCTTCACCACCAAATAAGCCTATCTTATAATTATAAACTGGTGCAATCCAATATGGATTACCATCATCATCTATTTCAAAAGTTGGATCTTCAAACATCAAAGTTGGATATTTCACTCTTAAATAACGATTAATATTTCGAAAAAACAAATCACTACGGGAATATTTCATGCCATTATCCAATCTTACAACTTCACTTTCCTGGGATACCATATTCACACGAATATAAGCAGGCAAACCATCGCTTTGATTGGTAAACCATTTTATTAAATCACTATAACTAATCGTTGTGACACGATAAGGCGTATCATCATAATTGATTTGAGCATACTCTTCATCCACTTCGAACTGGGAAACATAATCTACAATTTCTCCCATCTTACGATCTCCAAGACGTTGAGCACTATCTCTATCAACAACAGGTATCGAAGAATAACTAATATTCTCAAAATCACTATAAAAATCAGCTTCGCTGTTCATATCCAATTGTGATTGATATTGAGATGCATTGATAACAGGTGAACTGATAAGATAACCAACACCAAGATAAACACCTAATATCAATGTTAAAATACAACAAGCTTTCGAAATATTATCAAAAGCCAGGCAAATAAAACTCTTTAAAACAATAAATATAATCAAACATATACATAAAAATAATGTAAAGCTAAAAGAACGCAAATTAATAGGTAACAATAAAAAATACTCTACAATAATAAAAAATACCAATGTTATAACCAACGAAATTATTGTACCTTTATTATTAACTGGCCCTTTAGCATTCAAATTATCCCAAAAATCATACCACACTTCCAAAATTTTCTCTCGCAAATTAAACATGGCAAATCTCCTTTAAACAATTCAATAAATTATCCAATTCAGCCAATGAATTCAAAGTCGCTCCACTAGCAAAAGCATGCCCCCCACCATGAAACTGACTAGCAACCTCATTAACAGGAATATGTCTGCTTCTTAAACTCACACGATAAATTCCTTTTTCTTTATATTCAGTAATCGCCATCCATACATCAAACTGCTCAAAATCAGCCAAAGTATTGACATAACTTGATCCTTTTTCTCTTGAAATATTCAATGACTTCAAATCATCATCACTTAAATAATAATAAGCAATCTTATCAACTTGATGATAATGATTATAAATATATTTTGTAACATTTAAATCTATTTCATTTTTCATATATAAAGGTTCATAGAGTTCAGTGATTTTAACCCCTTGTTCAAGCAAATAAGCTGCTGCATGAAAAGTATGAGCTGACGTAGCGCTATACAAAAATCGATTGCTCTCACCAACTATCCCTAAATACAAAGCATTGGCTGCCTCTATTGGTATATCTAAATGTGCATGCTGAAACATCAAAGCAATGATTTCACTACAAGATGCAGCATTTTCTACTTCGATATTGATATCCCCATAACTATCAACAATCAAATGATGGTCAATTTTTATAACTTGATCACATAGTGTTATATCACCATCAATACGATCTCTGTTAGCCGTATCGCAAACAATTCCTAACGTCTTTCCCGCATTTATCGATCCTATCTCAAAAGGACTGAAATAATCTAATAAATCGCTTGTCATATCACCCAATAAAATAATATTTTGATGACACATATCTTTCAATGCATAATAAAGCCCTAATTGACTTCCAAAAGCATCTAAATCAGGATTAACATGACGATATATAATAATTTGATCATAAATATCTTTTATATTAAAAATTTTATCTAACATTTTTATCACCCTACTCATTATACGATAAACCACAACATGTATCAAATTAAAAAAGAAAGAATTATTCTTTCTTTAAAGCTTGTTGCAAATCATTAAAATATTGTTTAACAATTTTGTTGAAACTATTTTTTGCAAACATCGTTTTTTTCTTCATTTCAAAAGCAGCAGTAATATGTAATAGTGTTGTATGATCATCAATAACCTCAAATTTAGCAAGCCAATGACCATCATATTCTTCATTAGTAAAGTTAAACTCAAAAACATCATAAACAATCTTATTTAATAAAATAATCGTTGTTTTCAATCCTTGATCATTTATTTCTTGATAATGCTTACTATCAATGACTTGACTACTTTTAAGATGATTACGCCAAGATTGATCACTTAAATCACTGACAAGTTTCCATACATCTTCGACTTTTCCGTTAAGTTTCTCTTCATTATTGATTATAATCATATATCAAAACCCCCACGAAACCATTATTGCACTCTAACAAATTTTTTTCAAGTCAAAGTTATTATTGTTAAAAATAAGTTACAAAAAAAGAATGTTGCATTCATTATTTTTGGAGGGTATAATTAAGGATATTTATAAGAATATTTTTGTAGTGACTTTTATAGCATTAACAATTCTTATAAAAAATAAAAAGAAACGTTATATTCTTAAGAAATGACAGTTGAATTAAAAAAACTTTTTATGATGCCATTTCTTTTGAAATGGCTATTTTTAGAAAGGAAAAAACAATGTCAAAAAGAATTATTATTGGAATAACTGGAAGCATTGCAGCTTTTAAAGCTATACAACTGATTAGTGATTTAGTCAAAATGAATTATACAATTGATGTTTTAATGAGTGAAAGTGCTACAAAGTTTATAACCCCACTATGCATCCAATCACTAACCAAAAGTAAAGTCTATGTCGATACCTTTGACGAAGAAGAGCCTGCTACTATTACCCACGTTGATATTGCAGCTAAAGCTGAGGCTTTTATGATTGTCCCAGCAAGTGCCAATACAATTGCTAAAGTTGCTTATGGAATGGCAGATAATATGCTCACATGTGCATTTTTAGCATCCACTTGTCCAAAGATTATCGCACCAGCTATGAATATACATATGTATCAAAATCCCATAACTCAAAGAAATATCCAAATACTCAAAGATACTGGAGTTTATTTTGTTGAACCAGATGAAGGATTACTAGCTTGTGGTGATGTTGGACAAGGTAAACTGGCAAGTGAAAGTAAATTGATTGATGCATTAGAATATGTTTTGGCTCCAAAACCATTATTAGGCAAAAAAGTACTCGTGTCAGCTGGACCAACACAGGAAGCGATGGATCCCGTAAGATATATTACCAATCATTCCAGTGGAAAGATGGGTTATGCTGTAGCGAAAGCAGCTTATAATTTAGGTGCAGATGTCACTTTAGTCAGTGGACCTACATATATAGAAAAACCATTTAATATCAAGATAATCAATGTTATGAGTGCATTACAAATGTTTGAAACAATTACATCTATTTCAGATAAGCAAGATTATTTGATACTTGCTGCTGCTGTTGGTGATTATCGTCCTAAAAATATAAGTAATGAAAAAATCAAGAAAAATGATGATCATATGATATTGGATTTAGAAAAAAATAAGGATATTCTTTATTATTTAGGTCAACACAAAAAAGATCATCAAATACTATGTGGTTTCGCTATGGAAACAAATCACTTAATAGAAAATGCCAAAACGAAATTAGAAAAGAAAAATTGTGATATGATCGTTGCGAATAATCTAAAAGTTGAAGGTGCGGGTTTTGAAACCAACACCAATGTTGTGACTTTGATAACGAAAGATAGTATAGAAAATCTGGATATCATGTCTAAAAAAGATTTAGCTTATGAAATACTAGAAAGATTAATGAAAGAAGAGGATAAAAAATGTTAGTAGTGATTGATATTGGTAATACAAATATTACAATAGGCGTCTATGATAATGATAAACTCATGGGTACTTATCGTTTAACCACAGGTCTTCATAGAACATCTGATGAATATGGATTTATGTTATTGTCATTTTTAAATGCCCAATCTATTGATGTTAATCAAATTGAAGATGTGATTATATCCAGTGTTGTTCCAAAAATTAATTATTCTTTTACCAATTGTATTCGTAAATATTTCCATAAAAATCCTATCTTTGTAGGTCCTGGAGTGAAAACCGGAATTGATATTCGTATCGATAATCCAGCTGCTTTAGGGGCAGATAGATTGGTTGATGCAGCAGGAGCCTATTATACATATGGTGGTCCTTGTATCGTCATTGATTTTGGAACAGCGACGACATATGATGTCGTGAGTGCCAAAGGTGAATTTCTTGGCGGTGCAACTGCTCCAGGTATTGGTATTTCAGCTCAGGCTTTGTCTAGTCAAACGGCCAAATTACCTGAAATAGAAATCCAAAAGCCTGATAAAATTATTGCTAAAAATACCATTAAAAGCATGCAGGCAGGCGTCGTATTTGGTTATATCGGACAAACAGAATATATTATTAAAACAATTAAGGAAGAATATGGTGAAAATATGAAAGTTATTTCTACAGGTGGTTTAGGACGTATTCTTTCTAAAGAAACTGATATGATAGATATATATGATGTTCATTTAACTTTCAAAGGCTTAAAAATTATTTATGAAAAAACAAAAAAATATTTGTATATTTAAAGAGCTCACTAAAGAGCTCCTTTTTCATAATATAACAAATAAAGTAATCGTGACATGAGTATTTCTTTTGTAAATAAGCTAAAAAACTTATGAATATCCATTTTATTGCTTTCAGGATAGAATGTCATATGCAATAATCGACCAACAAGCCCTTTACGATTAATAGTATTAAGATTGTTTAAAAAATTATCTATAGATTCAAAAGGTAAAATATGATAATCTTATTGAATATATTCATCAAATTCTTTTAATATGTCATCTACAAATTTAGAATATTCATAAATATAAGTAGGATCTATTTCTAAAAGTTCTCCTATCCAATCTAAAGTAATGTATAAATAATCTTCTTCCTTTAAAGGTTGATTTTTATGAGATTTTAAATAATCGTTATAAACAGAATCATTATCATTTTCTAAAATCACACGCATTTTTCTTTCAAGAGAAAGAACCTGACTATAAAATTCATGAAACAGTGTACTTTCAAATGGATAAAATGTGTATTTGGCACCAAATAAATGATCAAAGGTTTTCATTGCTGTTTGATAGCCAATACGCTCGTTACGTTCAATACTTTTACGATTAAAGTCCATAAATTTTCCTAAATCCACATATGGTGTGGTATAAATAACATGAGGACGATTAACATAATGAGGATGAGTCGCAACGTTGTGCATATCAATAACCAAAACTTCATCAGCGCCCATATCAAAAGCCAAATCAATCGGAACATTATCATAATATCCACCATCAATATAGGATTGATGATTAAAAGTATGAATAGGAAAAACTGGGAAACATGATGCACTGGCAATAAGATAATCAAAAATATATTCTCTTTGCATCTCTGATTTACTAATCATTAATGGTTTTAATGTTGGATAAAAGACAGTACATAAGCCAAAATCAATAGGAGATTGCAATAATTTTTCTTCGTTTAACAAACTTCTAATAATATTTTTCAAAGGTGTAATATCAGCACCTTTTTCCTTCAAAAAACTCTTAAAAAATGAAACAGCAAGGTTGGATTGATCAAGCATATCCTCGATATCACTTGAAAACTTCGGATAAAAACCATTGGTAAAAACCTTTGTAATATCCAATTGTGCCCATAAGCTCTCCATTGCCTCAAAATCCTGTTGAGCCAATAAACATCCATTCAACGCACCAATAGATGTTCCACTTACAATCTGATAAGCTATTCCCAACTCAATTAAAGCTTTCACAAAACCAACTTCATAAGCACCTTTGGATCCACCACCAGCTAAAACCAATGCACGTTTCATAACATCCTCCTATTCAATAATTTTAAGATGATGATTTAAAGCATATTGATAAGCATAAGAATCTTTTTTCGTTTCAATATAGACACGTTCATCAAAAACATCATCTGCTATATTCATAACGCTTTCAGGTATTTGTACAACCAACAATTCCGGGCAATTTTTAAAGGCTTGTGATTTGATAGTTGTAATTGTATCAGAAATATAAATGATTTTGATGTCATCATTATGATAAAATAGTTTTTCTCCTACGGATATGACTTTATATGATTGGTAATAAGTTGGTATCTCAATCATTTTTTTATGACCATGATAGACTTTTATCTCAGCATATTCATTATCTAATATTTCAAATTCAAAGACTGGTTCATCTATATAACTAAAACGAATACAATTCTTATTAGCCAATTGTTCTCCTTTTGAACCTTGATAAATATAAATTTCAAAATCATCAGAAACATTTTCTATATTCAAAGATATAACATGTGCAGGTATTGTTAGAGTCCTAAGACTTTCACAATATCCTAATGCATTGTCTATACTTATTAAACTCTTTGGTAATAACAGACTCGTTAAATTTGTACAATGACCAAATGTGTCTTTCAATATATGTGTTAATGAACAAGACGATAAATCAATACTTTCTAAAGTATGACAATTTTTAAAAGCATTTTCTTCTATCACTTCAACTGTCGAAGGTAACTTAACGTTCTTAATAAACATATTATCTTCAAAACAGCCATTTCCTATGATTGTTATGGTATGATCATGAATCTTTTTAGGAACAACGAGCTCTTCCCTATGTCCACAATATTTTAATAATTGAATTTTATCATCAACAATTTCATAAACATAATCACTATAAGTATAATGAGGATAAGATGAATCTCTTAAACTTTGATGAATCAAATCTTTATATACTGCCAAAGCTTTATCAAATTCAACAAATGAAGAAATACGCCATTCCCAGTTAGGTGAACCAATGGTACTAGGTACATTAAAACGGCATCCTTTTCCACATCCCATTATATCCCAAACAGGTATAATAATGGTTTCTGCTTCTAAATCTAAACAATAATGAAGAATTTTTTGATGAATTTCAGCTTCGTCGTAATCTTTTAAAACATGCTGAATTTTTTTCTTATAATGATCATCCAACTCATCATACCAAGCTACAATCGTATCATTATCATGTGTACCTGTATAAACAACAACCTTATTCATATCAAAATCATCAGAATGATGGAACTGGAAAATATACATACCTTTTAAATGATAATGATCTCTTAAATCATAAACTTCTGCTCTTAAATCACCCAAATCTTCAGCTAAAACAGAAAAATTATCTAATTCATCTATTAAAGTATCAAATAAAGCATATCCAGGAGCTTCTACCCACTCTCCTATAATAGCAGTAGGTTCACTAGCTGGTATTTTCCAATAAGTATCAAATGCACGAAAGTGATCAATCCTAACCGTATCATACATATTGAGTGCTGCCTTGAGACGATCTACCCAAAACTTAAATCCATTTTCCTTTAAATAATCCCAATCATAAATAGGATTTCCCCATCTTTGACCATAGGCACTAAAATAATCAGGTGGTACCCCTGCAACAAAAGATGGTGTACCATCTTCTTCTAGTAAGAACCTTTCCTGGTTTGTCCATACATCAACTGAATCCAATCCGACATAAATAGGCATATCACCAATAATAATAATATCATGTTCATTAGCATATTTTTTTAAACCATCCCATTGTTTAAAAAATTCATATTGTAAAAATATATATAATTCTATTTCTTTCGTTAAAGATGTTAAAGAAAAACTCTTATCATTAACATAATTCTTATATTCCTTTTTCCACTCTGTCCAAGGTAATTCATTATTAATAGTTTTAAATACTTTGTATATCGCATAATCTTTAACCCAAGAATTATCCTCTAAAAATTGATAATAACTATCATCAGGCCTAAAATTCTCAAAAGCTTTCTGATATAAAGCAAATTTAATTTTTCTGATTTCTTGATAAGCTACAGCAGTGGCATCTTCATTATATGAATCAATATGATCTAATAGTCCCTCATCTACAAATTGATCCAAACTTAAATAAATCTCATCTCCTGCCTGAGATGATAATGGCTGATAAGGTGAATTTCCATAACCTAATGGATTTAAAGGCAAGATCTGCCAAACATGAATATGAGCATCAGCCATCTTATCAACAAGCTCATATGCATTTTTCCCAAAATCACCAATTCCATAAGCATTAGGTAAACATGAAATTGGAAACAATAAACCAGCATCTTTTCTCATACAAATCTCCTCAAATTTCGATATATTTATTATACATGAATTCTTCAATGATTTGTATCATAAAAATGAAAAACATTAAATTAAAGATTCAACATAAAAAATCTAATACAACATTTTATAATTATAACAGTCTTTTATAAAAAATAACATTGAATGATTCAATGTTATTGAAAGTAATCGCGAATATATTGTTGATCATGCATCAGTTGTTGTATGAGTCCTTGGCGGTTATCAAAGGTTTTTTCACCTCGAATCATATCATAGAATTCAACCTTAAGATATTCTCCATAAATGTCATCATCAAAATCTAAAATATTCACTTCTAAAGAATAATGTGATAATTCACTAAAAGTAGGATTTAAGCCAATATTACACATACCCATATATTCTTGATTATGAATATAGGCTTTCACAACATAAACACCACGTTTTGGTAAATAGTAGTTTTTATATTCTATATTAGCTGTAGCAAAACCAATAGTTCTACCAATTTGTCTACCTTTGATGATTTTACCAGTAATGGTATAGTTTCTACCTAGTAAGATATTGGCTTCTTCAATATGACCTTGATCGAGACATTGTCTGATTCTAGAAGAAGATATTTTTTCATTGTTATAAATAACTTCATCAATTATGCTTATATCAAGATTTGGATAATCTAATAAATAAGAGGCATCACCTTGGTTTTGATAACCAAAACGAAAATCGAAACCACAGACAAGATGCTCAATAGAAGCATTAGCAATATACTTTTGAATAAATGTGTCAGGTGACAACTTGGCAACATCTTTAGAAAAATCTATAATGAATAAATAATCGACACCAAGTTTTTCTAATATTTCTTTTCGATCTAACATGGATGATAAGTATTTTTCTTCTTTCAAATAGCCTAGAATATAGCCTGGTTGATGATCAAAGGTCATAAGGGCACTCTTATACCCTTTTGTTTGAGAAACGTTTAGAGCCTCCTTAACAAGCGCCATATGACCTAGATGAAGTCCATCAAAGTATCCTATTGCACTTACAACATGCTCTTTAATAGGAATCCTATGTCCATCTAAATGTATAACTTTCATTAAAATAATCCCCTTATACTCTTTAAATAGCCTTGTCCATTAGGTCCATAAACAGCTAATACCTTATGATCCTTATTCACGACAACAACATTATGATCAATATCACTTTTTATAAGTTTACCATGATAAACAATATTTTCATCATCAACCACATAATGTTCATAGCACTTAAAAGCATCCTCTAAACTTAACAATTCATAATCTCCATTTTGTATATCATCTAAAGTAAAACAATCTTCTAATTGAAATTTTCCAGACTTACTTCGAATCAATGACTTCATATGTCCAGGATAACCTAAAGATAAAGCCATATCACGACATAATGATCTAATATATGTTCCTTTAGAACATAATACTTTCATTGTTATTTCATTATCCAACACATTTAATAATTCTATATCGTAAATCGTAATATCTCTTGGTTTGACTTCTACCGTTTCATTTTTTCTAGCATATTCATAAAGTTTTTTACCTTGAACCTTAATAGCTGAATACATTGGTGGAACTTGTTTTTGTGCACCTATATAAGAATTGATTACTTCTTCAAGATTATTAATACCATCAAATCTTTTGGTATCCACAACCTTACCAGAAGCATCATATGTATCTGTAGAACTCCCCAACGAAAGTGTCGTTATATATTCTTTATCATCACTTTGTAAAAATTGTAAAGCTTTTGTTGCTTTACCAATACATAAAACAAGAACACCACTGGCATCAGGATCCAACGTTCCACAATGTCCTACTTTCTTTGTATGAAAAGTATAACGAACAACATTCACAACATCATGACTTGTCATATGTATTGGTTTATTAATTAGCAATATTCCATCCATTTTTATCACCAAGGCATAGTATACCATAAATCAAAATAAAAAAAAGCAAGTTTGTAAAAAACTTGCTTTCTATTTTATGAAAGAGATAGTAGTTTATCCTTTTCTCTATGATCATATATCATGCCAATTAGCACAATTAAAAAATCCAGAAAAATTTCTGGATTATTGAACCTCTCTAAAAATATGATTGACAGATACCTCAAATTCTACTTCTTGATTGGCAAGTGATACAGTTTCACCATTGACGGTAGTAGAGCCATAGGTTGACGGAAATGTAACTGTAATAGTTTGTGTTTCTCCTGCTTTCATTCCGATAATCTGATCTTCAAAGCCATCAATGAACGTATCAGAACCCATTTCTAATAAATATCCATTGGCACCAATGTCATTAAGTTAAGATTTGGTGACATTCCCCTTCTCAAAAACGAGAAGGGGTCTTTTTTATTTAACTGTCCATTTTACAGGCCTATTTTAGTATCA
>JAJQDJ010000290.1 GCA_021202205.1 Erysipelotrichaceae bacterium | reverse complement strand
CATTCCCTTTAAAAAAGTAAATAATAAAATACCTAAGAAACCAATATAACATGAACTTAAGTATGTACAAATAATAATCATTAATATACTTTCTGTTAAATATAAAGTATATTGATTTGAATATTCATCACTATTTAAATAAAATAAATTTTGCATATAATTTAATACAGTATTTTGACAATTGTCATACTGATAAAAACCAAAAAAGAATCCACATACAAAAACAACAAAGATCATTATCAATATATATTTTTTATCTTGTAAGACATGGTTAAAAAAACACTCATTAAGATCACCTCTTTATACTTTATGAGTGTTTAAAATATTTATGTTATTTTTTTGTATAATGATTCATTACATATTTATGTCATATATTAAATGATTTATTTTCTTTTACATCATTAAAATCTTATATTTAATATCACAAGCAAGAAATCCCCTTCCTAACTTTAAAAGTCAGGGAGGGGCTGTTCACGATTATACTAATATTACTTTAACATATAGTTACGATAGTTATAAATGCTTTCTTTTCTGGCATTGTTTGTTTTATGTTCCTGGCGGAGTTTATCAGCAATCATGGCAATAAATTCAGAATTTGTAGGTTTAGCTTTTATAGCTGATACAGTATAACCAAAAATTGCATTAATAGCATCAGTATTACCCCTATTCCATGCTACTTCAATAGCATGCCTGATGGCCCTTTCTACACGTGAAGAAGTTGTATTATATTTTTTTACAATATCAGGATATAAAACCTTGGTAACCTGACCAAGTATTTCAGTATCATAAAAAGTAGTTAAAATAGCAGTTCTTAAATACATATATCCTTTTATGTGTGCTGGAATACCTACTTCATGAAGGATTTCTGTTATCTCATTTTCAATCTTAACACGTTTATATTTTTCGGATTCATCATGATCTAATGAAATATCATGATGAACATCTGACGTTATAAACATTAAACTGTGAATAAAATGTTCCATATTAAAAGGATACTGAAAGCAATAGTCAACTTGTAATTCATTTAAAGAATTAAAAAGAGATTGATTAATTAAATGTGAGATACAAACAACCTTATTATATGCATGTGCATTATTTTCTTTTATTGAATTTAATACTCCAATTCCATCAATATCGGATAACAAAAGATCCAAAATAAGCAAATCACAAGAGTGATGATAAAAATATTCCAAACAATCTTTGGCATTTGAAGAAGCTCCAACAATGTTAAATTGATTATTTTTTTCTAAATTAACTTTCAAACTATTTAATAATTCAACCTGTTCACTCACTATATAAGTGTTCATTTTATAGTTCCTAAATATTTATCTTATTAGCATCTATATTATATATTGTTCTATTCAATTTTCCTAGAAATATTTATAAAAATTCCTAAAAAAAGGTATATCATTTTGTATATGACAAAAAAAATGTGCATAATCGTATCGAAAAAAGTCAAAATTATAAAAAGAGAAAAGAATTAAAAAATCTTTTCTCTAATTGTCGTTTTCAAGCATCCATTCAATATATAATCCATATCCATATTCAACATTACTGACATCCACATGCGTAACACATCCAATAAGCTTATCACTTTGAATAATTGGTGAACCACTCATTCCTTGTATAATACCATTAGTCAGATTTAATATTTTTTTATCATTTATTTTAAATGTTATACCCTTAATAGATGGCGAACTTTGTTTTTTAAGCTGGGTTATTTCAATATCACATTGTACAATTGTATCACCTTCTAAAACAGTTAAGAAGTAAGCTTCACCTTTTTCAACTTCATCTATTGATGCAGTTGAAATCATTTGATAATCTTTCGAAAGTATTGTATATTCTCCATAAATACCATAATTATTATTGTCAAAGACTGTACCAATTTCAATAGAATCTATATTCGCAATTTTTTCACCTGGATTACCATTAGATGAAGGAATAACACTTTGGACATATGAATTATAAATACTGCCTTCTTTAATAATCATATCACTTGATAATGAAATATCATACATCATATGTCCTAAAGCAGCAAAATGTTGTGTGGCTGGATTATAATAAGTCAATGTACCAATTCCTGTTAAACCGTCAGAAACATAAAGACCAGTAGAGTATTGATTATTCTTTTGCTGATATTTAAGAGTTCTAGTAATTTGTTTTTCATGAGATATAAGTGTTAATGTAATTGATTGATTATTCTCAATATTATTTTCAATAATATTTGTCAAATCATCTAAAGAATCAATTTTCTTATTATTCACATGGGTAATAAGTTCACCAGCCTCATAACCATCATTGCTAGGATTATATGTCTTATTATCAACAATAATATCATACGTTCCACTAATCATTACACCATCATAATTTAATTGAATACCAATAGATTCACCACCAAGAATAACTTCAATAGCAAAAACATTATTGAATGAACAAATACTACAAACGACAATTATCAGTGTTATACTTAACTTTTTTAAAAGCAAAGCATATACACCTCCTTGTAATCAAAAATGACTACAATATAATTTGGCATATATGCTATGTTTTATACATTTAATAATTTTTTAGCATTTTCAATAGCTGCAGAAGTAACATGTTCACCTGAAAGCATTTTAGCGATCTCATTAATTCTTTCTTCTAAACTTAAACGTTTAACAGAGCTAATTGTTTCACTTTCATCTGATGTTTTTTCAATACAATAATGATAATCAGCAAGTGATGCTACCTGTGGTAAATGTGTAATACATATCACTTGTTTTTGATTAGATAATTCATGCATTTTTTCTCCAATACTAGTAGCTATTTTACCACTGACTCCAGAATCAACTTCATCAAATATAATCGTATCAATACTATTATACTGAAAAATAATAATCTTTATTGCAAGCATAATACGGGATATTTCTCCTCCACTAGCACTTTCATTGAGTAATGAGAGATTTTGTCCTTTATTAATGGATACCATAAATCTAACTTTATCAATTCCTTGTTTTGTTAACTCTGTGTTTATGAATTCTATCTTAAAAATAGCATTTTCTAAATAAAGATCTTGTAAAATAATTTGGATTTTTTGTTCAAATTCTTTTGCTTTTTGTTGACGAATATCAGAAATTTTAGTAGCAACAATAAGAGCTTGGTCATAATAATCATGAATTTCTTTTTTTAATGTTTCAATATATTCCTCACGGTGTTGTATACGTTCAATTTGATTTTGAAGTCGTTTTAATTCTTCTGAAAAATCGTCTATTTCTTCATCCGTATAATTTATATCATCAATTTCATTAACCTGACTTAATAAATAGTCGAGCTGTTCGTCTGACATATCTTCTTCAATTGCTTGATTTAATTGTTGTGTTAAGCTTTTATATTGACTGTATAATTGATGATAATCATTGATATAAGATTAAGTTCACTGCTAGCATATTCATCAAGTATTTCAATATGATTTTTTTCATTAAAAAGTTTTTGTGTTTCAAACTGAGAATGTATATCCATGAAATAAGGTGCAAGCATTTTTAAAGCACTATTAGATGCGTTTTGATAATTAATTTTAAAAACCTCATTTGCACCGTGTGCGTAAATATAGTATAATCTAAGAG